>CAZVDW010000364.1:0-16145 GCA_964625645.1 uncultured Rhodospirillaceae bacterium | reverse complement strand
GCCGTCATGACCGCCGTCGGCTACAACTTCCGCCTCATCCTCAGATGGCTGGCAAAGCTTTTGCGCCAAATCATCGCCGCAATCACAGCCGCGATAATCCCGCTAACCCTGGCGAAAGAAGCTTCTTAACAGACGACTCATTGTCGTCGGCCGCGTCGCCCGCCGCTTGACGTGGGGGCGCACGACGGCGCGGCGCGCTCCTAACCGACGGCAAAAATCATCCCGGTCAAATGACCGTGTATGGTCGAAATATACTCTAGGCGCCAAACAGGGCGCGCAGGACGATGAAGGCGAGCGCAGCGAGGCCGCCGGCGAGCGGCAGTGTGACCACCCATGAGACGACGATATCGCGGAACAGTCGCAGATCGACTTCATCGACCGCGCGGGCAAGGCCGACGCCCATCACGGCGCCGACGGCAATATGGGTGGTCGAGACCGGCAGGCCGGTGCGCGAGGCCAGCACCACCGTCGCCGCTGCCGCCAAGGTGGCGCAGAAGCCCCGATTGGGCGTCAGCGGGGTGATGCGTGTGCCGATGGTTTCCATGACCCGATAGCCGTAGGTGGCGAGGCCGGCGACGATGCCGGCACCGCCGAGCAGCAGAACCCACAACGGTAGGGCCGATTTGCCGGCAATCTCGCCGCCGGCGCCGACGATACCGAACACCGCCGCCAGCGGGCCGATGCCGTTCGCCACGTCGTTGGAGCCATGGGCGAAGGCCATGGCGCAGGCGGCAAACAGCATCATCGGCGTGAAAATGCGTTCGACGTTCATCAGTGCGACGTCGCGGTCGGTGCTTTCGGTAGTATGCACACGGGCAATCAGGTATTGCCCCAATAACGCTGCCAGCACGCCGATTAGGGTGGCGGCGAGGAAACTGGCTTCGATGCTCAGCTCGAGGTTGAGGTGTTTCAGGCCCTTGAACAGGGTCACCAGTGAGACCACGAAGCCGAGCAGGAAGACATAGGCTGGCCCCCAGCGTCTGGCGCAGGCCGCTGGATCTTCGCCATTGAGGATCAGCCTCCTGACGCTGACCTTGAGGGCGAAGGCGATGGCGCCGCCGATCAAGGGCGAGATCACCCAGCTGGCGGCGATCTGACCGACCTTCGGCCAATTCACCGCGGCGGTTCCCGCCGAGACCAGGGCGAAACCGATGATGGCGCCGACGATCGAGTGGGTCGTCGACACCGGCCAGCCGCGGGCCGAGGCCAGCAACAGCCAGACCGCGGCCGAGAACAAGGCCGCCAGCATGCCCAGTACCAGTAGCTCTGGTGTGTCCGCGAACATCGCGGAATCGACGATATTGCGGCGCACGGTGGTGGTCACATGGCCGCCGGCGATGGCGGCGCCGGCGAATTCAAATATGGCAGCGATGATCACCGCCGTGGTCACGGTGATGGCGCCCGAGCCGACCGAGGTGCCCATGGCGTTGGCGACATCGTTGGCGCCGATGCCCCAGGTCATGAAGACGCCCAGCACGAGCGCGAGTCCGAGCAGCAGCGTGCCGTTAGCGGCAATAATTTCCACGGATGGGTCCCCCCGAAGTGTTCTCAGTGCCTCCTACAGCTCCAGGGCGCGTTCCCGCAATACGTTTTTGCGAATTTTTCCGGTCGACGTCTTGGGCAGTGGTCCGAAGAAGACCGCTTTCGGCACTTTGAAGCGTGCCATCCTGTCGCGGCAGTAGGCGATGAGGTCGTCCGCGCTGACGGCCGGCGCGGTGTCCTTGAGATCGACAAAGGCGCAGGGGGTCTCGCCCCATTTCTCGTCCGGCCGCGCCACCACGGCCGCTTCCAACACCGAGGGATGTCCGTAAAGCACTTCCTCGACCTCGATCGAGGAGATGTTCTCGCCGCCCGAAATGATGATGTCCTTGGAG
This sequence comes from uncultured Rhodospirillaceae bacterium, assembly GCA_964625645.1. Taxonomy (GTDB): domain Bacteria; phylum Pseudomonadota; class Alphaproteobacteria; order UBA7887; family UBA7887; genus UBA7887. The sequence goes on along the minus strand of CAZVDW010000364.1, from coordinate 14,271 downwards.
CGGTCCTTGAGCTCGATATAGCCGTCAGGGTGCATCACGCCGAGGTCGCCGGTGTGGAACCAGCCGTCGGCGAAAGCCTCCTCGGTGGCGGATTCGTTTTTCAGATAGCCCTTCATGACGATGTTGCCGCGCATCATCACTTCGCCCATGGTTTCGCCATCGGCCGGGGTGGGGTGCATGGTTTCGGGGTCGAACACGCCAAGGCCTTCGAGCACGGGATAGCGCACGCCCTGGCGGGCCTTCAGGCGGGCCTGCTCGGATGCGGGCAGGTCGTTCCATTCGTCATGCCAATCGCAGACCACTCCCGGGCCGTAGCACTCGGTGAGGCCATAGACATGTGTGACGCGGAAGCCAGCCGCCTCCATGGCCTCGATCACCGGCGGCGGCGGTGGTGCCGCGGCGGTCATGACCGACACCGGATTCTCCAGTGGCTGGCGTTCCTCGGCGACGGCATTGACCAGCATGGACAGCACGATCGGCGCGCCGCAGAAGTGACTGATCTTGTCGCGCCTGATGGCGTCGTAGATCTGGCCCGCCTCGACCCGGCGCAGGCAGACGTGGGTGCCGGCAAGCGCGGTCACCGTCCAGGGGAAACACCAGCCATTGCAGTGGAACATGGGCAGGGTCCAAAGGTAGACCGGGTGCTGCGGCAGGCCCCAGACCATCTGATTCCCGAGCGCGTTGAGAAAGGCGCCGCGGTGGTGGTAGACGACGCCCTTGGGATTGCCGGTGGTTCCCGAGGTGTAGTTCAGGCTGATCGCATCCCACTCGTCGAGGACAGGCAGGGGGCTGAAATCCGCCGCGCCGTGTTCGAGGAAGCGCTCATAGTCGATGTCGCCGATGCGCTCGCCCGGCCCGCGATAGCTCGGATCGTCGTAGTTGACCACCAGCGGTGCCGCGGCCATGCCGTCCAGGGCCTCGGCGAGCACCGGCGCCAGCTCGCGGTCGACGATGACGAGCTTGGCCTCACCGTGTTCGAGGATGAAGCGCACCGTCGCCGCATCGAGGCGGGTGTTGATGGCGTTAAGCACGGCGCCGGCCAGGGCAACGCCGTAATGGGCCTCGAGGATCGCCGGCACATTGGGCGCCAGCACGGCCACGGTCTCGCCGCGGGCGATGCCGCCTGCGGCCAGGGCCGCAGCCAGTTTGCGGCAACGCTCGGCGAAGTCGCGATAGGCCATGCGCTGCTCGCCATGAATCCAGGCGATACGGTCCGGATAGACCGTCGCGGCCCGCTCCAGGAACGAAAGCGGCGTCAGGGGCTGGTGATTGGCAGGCGTCTTGGCCAGGCCAATGTCATAGGGGCTGGTTGCCATCAAAAGGCCTAGGCCGAGACAGTGCCGTAGGCGCCGACGCCGACGATGAGGTCGCCGACGCGTTTGACGAAGCTCACCTTGGGGGCGAACTCGCCGGTGCAGGCGTTGATGAACTCGTATTCGACCCAGCCGTGGCCTTTGTTGCCGGCCAGCTCAATCATTTCGAGAACGTAATAACGGCCGTCCGCCGACTGCGCTTCCAGGCCGATGCTGCCGACCACATCGGGACGCAGGCCGTGGGCCCAGACATTACCCTCGAAATCGAGCACGAAGACATAAAGGTCGCGGTCGCGAAAGGCGCCGCCAGGGTCCATGAACTCGTGCAGCGCCACTTGCGCCCCGACATCCTCGATGCGTTGCGCCGCCCGCTCGACCATGGCCTGCGCTTCTTTCGGGCTGGCAAAGGTGCAGTCGTCGGCCGCGGCCGGCAGGGCCGTGGCAAGAAGCAGAAACATCAGGATTTTTCGTACCATCGTCAGTCCCCCCGTCGATATTGAGGTCTTGCCGGCGCTGCGCCGGCAATAATGCGAACGCCGCCACATCAACTGTGAGGCTAAGAAACGGCCGTCGCGAATCGCATGCGGCTGTCAATTGCCGCGCCCGGGCGGGGCAACCCTTTTCAGGATGGTCACGGCGTCCTCGAATTTCTTATCCATTTGGCCGATGTGATAGGCGATGTATTCGAGGGCCCAGGCGGTGCGTACGTCGCTATCGACGTCATCGCCTTGAGGCACGAAGTCCGTTTCAAGATGGTATTTCGCGCGAAGACGCTCGCGACCTTCCATGATTCGCTCCTGACGCTTGCAAAACGCCAGTTTAGCCGCATCTCTTGGCTTTCGTCATGTACGGAAATATGGCGCGCCCGGAGAGATTCGAACTCCCGACCCCCAGATTCGTAGTCTGGTGCTCTATCCAGCTGAGCTACGGGCGCGCAGCCGCAGCCTTGCTGGCGGCGGCGCGGAGCGCAACCTACTCGATGGCTCAGATCAAGGCAAGCAGGCCGCCGTGGAATGGCACCGGGTAAAATCCGCCTTGAGGCCCGCAAAGCCTTCGGTGTAATATTGCGCGTCTTTCGGGGGGCCTAATGCAGTGATGAGAACTGACGGCGGGTGCCCGACATCGGGCGCGCACGGAAGGGTGGCTTTCGCGATCATGGACATATGCCTCAAGCCCGCCGCGCCGCTTCTCGCGGCCTTAGTTTTAGCTGCCTGTTCGGTTTCCGAGGAGGGGCTTTGGCCCTCATTGGAAGGCGATGACCCGGCACCGCCTCCGCAACGCGTCGAGATTGCGCCGGCACCCATCGAGTCGATGGATGCGCCGTTGATCGAGCCGATGACCCGCCCGACGCAGCGGCCACAGGCCGATGTCGCGGCGCCGAGCGGCAACACGACCGGTACCTTCGTTGGCGAGAAGGTCGCGTCGCTTGGCGGCGAGCTGCAGGGCCTGAAGGGCCAGATCGACGGCCAGGCCGGCGAATATCGCTCGGTCTCCGGCAACGCGGCTCAGGCGTCGCAGCGATATCATGCGCTGGTCGGCCAGATTAATACGCGTCTGCAGGTGGGCACCACACCGGGCAATCCGATCCTCGTCAGTCAGTGGCAGACGGCGCAGGGGGAACTGGACCGGATTGCCGACGACAATTCGCGCCTCGCGGAACTGTCGAACCGGATTGCCGCCAACTCCGATATGGCGAACTACCTGTTCGAATCCACACGTGCTGCCTACAGCATCCAGGGAGCGGTCGAGGAAGACCACCGGCAATTGGCGGTGCTCGAGGACAATCTCAGCCGCATCATGGTCTCCAATGACCGGCTGGTCAACGAGATCAACGCAACGATTAGCCGGCATAACAGTTATCTTTACGGCGAGCGCCGCAACCTGACCAGCCTGGCGCTTGCGGTGAGCAATGGCCGGGCCTATGGGCCCGCCCTGTCGGGCTTGTCGGCAGGCGCGGCGGCCCTGGCGCCGCTGACCGCAGCGCGCAGTGGCCCGGCGTTGGTGGTGATTCGCTTCGACAGCGCCGACGTGGCCTATGAAGAGGCTTTGTACGGTGCCGTTTCAACCGCGCTCGAGCGCCGGCCCGATGCGCGTTTCGAGCTGGTGGCCGTGACCCCGTTGAGCGGCGGCCCGTCGGATGTGGCAGCCAATGCCGGCAATGCCAAGCGCAATGCGGAGCGCGTCATGCGCTCGCTGATCGACATGGGCTTGCCGGCCGATCGCCTCATATTGGCTTCGGCAACCAGCGACACCGCGCGCACCAACGAGGTGCAAGTCTACGTCCGTTGAGGCGTCTCGCAAGTGGCCGTCGTAAGGAGATGGCTGCTGGCGGTCCTGGCGGCAGGCTTGATGGCATTTGCCACTCCGGCCGCGGCGTTGGATGCGGCGGATCGCGCGGCGATCCAACGCGTCATCGAGAACCAGCTTGCCGCCTTCGCGCGCGATGACGGGGCCGCGGCCTTCGCCTTTGCCGCACCCGATATCCGTGCGAAGTTCCGTAATGCAGAAGCTTTCATGGCGATGGTTCGTGCCGCCTACGAGGCGGTCTACCGGCCTCGCCGCGTAGACTTCATCGGCATTGACGAGGCCGAGCCCGTGCCGGTGCAGGAGGTTCGCCTCGAAGGTCCCGATGGCAACCTCTATCTGGCGCGATACCCGATGCAACGACAACCGGACGGGCGTCGGCTGATCGCCGGCTGTTACTTGTTCTCGGCAGCCGGCGAATCGGCTGCGATGGTGCCGCCCATGACCGCCACATTGTCGATCAAACGCGTAGAGCCCAAATTGGCGGCGGCGAACACGCGTGTCGGCCGATTTGCCACCTTCACCGGCTCGAGGGTCTCGGCATCGCACATTTCGACATAGTCGATCGGCGCAAAGCCGACCGCCGCCATCCGGGCTTGCGCCGCTGCACAAACAGCCGCCGCGGTGGCCCCGGCCGCGGCCGCGGTCGCGGCTTCCGAGATAGCGCGGTGAAGCTCGGGCGCGAGGGCCCTGTGTGCCGGACTCAGATAGGCGTTGCGCGACGAAATGGCGAGGCCGTCGTCCTCGCGCACCGTCGGCACGCCGACGATATCCACAGGAATATCGAGGTCGTAAACCATGCGCCGAATCACTTGCAGTTGCTGGTAGTCTTTTTCGCCGAAGAAGGCGCGATCCGGCAGGCACTGGAGCAGCAATTTGGTCACTACGGTCGCCACACCCGTGAAATGGCCAGGTCTGGCCGCCCCGCACAAGCCATCCGCGATGCCCGTGACCGAAATGCTTGATGCGAAACCGTGGGGATACATCTCGGTCACGTCGGGAACGAAGGCGAGAGCCGTGCCGGCGTCATCCAGTTTCGCTAAATCACCGTCGAGATCACGTGGATATGTCTGGAAATCCTCGTTCTCGCCGAATTGGGAGGGATTGACGAAGATGCTGGCAACCACACGATCTGTCCGGGCACGAGCGGCGTCTACGAGCGCGACATGCCCGCGATGGAGAAAGCCCATGGTGGGAACCAGCCCGACGGAAAGCCCGTCGGCGCGCCAAGAGGCGACTGCCTTGCGCAACGCCGCAACCGTATTGACCACACCCAAGTCTGGCATCGGCCACCTTTCCGACCGCCGCGTCACCACTGTTGGTGCCAAACTAGCCGCGGGGCGCCCGGACGGTCAATGTTGCAGGCTGATCGGGCTGGCTAGTGCCGCGATGGCCATCGCTTTGCTTGCGGTATCGCCCGCGATTGCGGATGCACAGGGCGTGCAGCCGGAAATCGCCACCGGGGCCGCCGCGCGTGCGCAGGTCATGGCGACCCGCGAGATGGCGGTTGCCGCCAATCCCCACGCGGCTCGTGCCGGCGCGGAGATTTTGGCGGCGGGCGGCAGCGCCGTCGATGCCGCCATCGCCATGCAGTTGGTGCTGAATTTGGTCGAGCCGCAATCGTCGGGCATCGGCGGGGGCGCCTTCCTGCTGCATTACGATGCCGGCAACGATCTGGTCACCAGCCATGACGGTCGGGAGACGGCACCTGCCGCCGCCACGGCCGAGCGTTTCCTCAATCCGGATGGCTCCGCCCCAGGCTATTTCGAGGCGCTTGTCGGTGGCCGCTCGGTGGGCACGCCGGGCCTGCTGCGCATGCTCGAAGATGTCCATGATCGCTTCGGCACGCTGCCCTGGGCGGAATTGTTCGAGCCCGCCATTGCGCTGGCAGACGAGGGCTTTGAGATCAGCCCACGGCTGGCCAAGCTCGCCGGCTGGGCGCCGACTTTGCGACGCCTGCCGGTCGCCGCGGCCTATTTCCTCGACGCCGACGGCAAGGCGAAACCCGCGGGCACACTGCTGCAAAATCCGGATTATGCGTTCGGCTTGCGGGCGATTGCCGAAGGCGGCGCCAATGCTTTCTATCGCGGCCTGCTGGCGGGGGAGATGGTTGCCGCGGTGACGGGCGCCGCAATCAACCCCGGCGATCTGACCCGTGGCGATCTTGCCAGATACAAGGCCATGGAACGGCCGCCGGTTTGCCTGACATATCGCGAGCATCGGATCTGCGGTATGGGGCCGCCAAGCTCGGGCGGCATCACGGTGCTGCAAATCATGGCCTTTCTTTCCGCTCACGATATGGCCGCGTTGGCGCCAGGGTCCGAGCAGGCCACCCATCTGATCGCCGAGGCCGGCCGGCTCGCCTATGCCGATCGCGACCGCTACATCGCCGATCCGGATTTCGTGGATGTGCCGGCGGGGCTGTTGGATGAGGCCTATTTGCGGCATCGCGCGGCATTGATCGACGCTGCCCGGGCCGGTGAAGGCAAGGCAGGCCTGCCGCCCGGCGCGCGGCAGGGGTGGCTCGATGCGCCATCGCCAGAGTTGCCGGCGACCAGCCATCTCAGCGTGGTCGATGCCGAAGGCAATGCCGTGGCGATGACCACGAGCATCGAATTCGCCTTCGGCTCCGCCGTTATGGTGCGCGGGTTTCTGCTCAACAATCAGCTCACCGATTTCTCCTTCGCGCCCGAGCGCGATGGCGAGCTGGTGGCCAACCGGGTCGAGCCCGGCAAGCGCCCGCGCAGTTCCATGGCGCCCACACTCGTGTTCGACGCGGATGGCAAACTGAAGCTTGTGCTCGGCTCGCCAGGTGGCTCGCGCATCATCTGCTATGTCGCCAAGACCCTGGTGGCGGTTATCGATTGGCGGATGGACGTGCAGGCGGCCGTCGATTCTCCCAATATTTGCAATCGCAACGGCAAGACGGATATCGAGCGCGGCACGCCACTGGAAGGCCTCGCCGAGGGTTTGGCCGCGCGCGGGCATGAGGTGGCGATACGCGATATGAACAGCGGCCTGCATGCCATCCACCTGATTCGCGACGGCGATGGCACAGTCCAAATGCAAGGTGCTGCCGATCGCCGCCGCGAGGGAATAGCCGCGGGACAATGACTTTATCCACCGCGCACGTTTTCCCCATGGCTGCAAAACAAGGATATCGGGGATAACCGAATCGGGCTGTTGACGGTCGCTCGAGTCGCGCGCAGCATGATAACAAGCTTTGATCCGGTCAGCCCCGTCACCGGGGTCGAAACCGGGGAGCGGCGTGGCCCGCAAGGGCCGGATCCGGTCGATCCGGGACCCGTGTCGTGGCCAGGCTATTCGAGGGCCGATGGGCATTCGGCGCCGCCTTGTGCGGGGCTGGGCCCGACGGAGACCACCCTCGCTGTCGCCGACAGGTGCACGCGTCGGCGGTGGGCCGAATTCCCGCAACGGCGGTCAAACCGTTGCATGGGGCCGTGGGTATCCTTTGGGTGTTCGCGGTGGCGGTCCGGGGAAACGCTGACGATTCCTTGGGCCGTTCGTCAGCTCCCGGCAGGGGCTGTGCGTGTCGGTCGTGCCTTCGGGCGCGAGGTGGCAACGGCAGCGTTCCGATCCGGAGTGAGGCGCCGGGCCCAGGCTCGGCGCCTTTGCTCGTGCTCAGCTCGGCGAATTCGGCAGGGTCAGACGGAAGTGCGTTCCCGCGTCGCCGGTCTCCACGAGCACGATATCGCCGCCATGCAGCCGCATGTTCTCGAGCGCGATGGCAAGGCCAAGGCCCGAGCCCGCGTCGTTGGTCGAGGCGGCAAAGGGCTGGAACAGGCGCTCGCGCGCACGCTCGGGAATGCCCGGGCCGGTATCGACCAGATCGATCACCGCCTGGCCGCTTTCGTGGGCCGCGCCGATCGTCACCGTGCCACCCTCGGGCATGGATTGCACGGCGTTCTGCCCCACATTCTGGAGCACCCGGAAGAACTGGATATGGTCAGCCCTGATGGTCATGGCCTCGGGCACCTGGTTGATCCAACGAACGGCTGAGCCGGTGTCCGTCACCACCATCTCGCCGACATCGTCGACCAGCGTGTGCAGGTTCAACACCTTGGGCTCGAGCTTCGGCTCCTCGCTCTGGGCATAGTTCAGGGTGCTGCGGCACAACGTCACCGCGCGGTCCATGGCCGACATCAGCCTTGGCGTCACCTTCTGCACGATCGGATCGTCGCTTTGCGACAGGCTGTCCGAAACCACCATGGCCGAGGCCAGGGTATTGCGCAGGTCGTGGTTGATCTTGCCCATGGCCGCGCCGAGGGCGGCGAGGCGGGTCTTTTGCAGCAACGCCCGGCGCAGCTCCCGTTGCATCTGGCCGAGCGCCTCTTCCGCGACGCCGATCTCATCGCCGCGCCTGGTCTCCTCGATCTGGCTGGCGGCGTCTTCGGGATGGCGCCGAAAGCGCGTCAGATTGTCGGTCATGGTGCGCATCGGCCGCACCATCATCAGGTGCAGGCTGATGTAGACCAATCCCGCCGTCAGCAGCGAGATGACGATGCTCAACGTCAAAATGCGCCGCGAAAAGCCCACCATCTCCGTGTGCATGGCGGCTTGTCCCAACACCACCTCGACCACCGTGTTCGGCTCCACCTGGGAGGTGCCGAGCACGCGGATCGTGGGTGAGGGACCGTCGACAAGCGCCCGGAAGGCATCGAAGATCAGCGTCGCCGCGCTGGCATCGCGAAGATCGTAGCTGGCGTCGATCGCCGGCGGCATGTCCTTGGACAGCATGAAATTGGAGCGCATCTCGGTGCGCAGCACCACCGCATCGACCATGGCATGATCGAGCAGGCGCTGGACCAGGGCCGGTGCCAGGCGGCCGTCGGGGGTGGCTTCCAGGGCCAGGGTGGCGATATGTCCCGCCGCCAGGCGCTCCTCCAGGAAGACCAGGCGGAAGCGCGCGATCGAGGGCACGTAGATCAGCACCTCGCCGAGCAGGACGAACAGCGCCGAGAGCAGCAGCAGCCGCCCCGACAGGCTCTTGCGAAAGGGCACGCGCGAGGACATCAGCCGAGCCGCAACAGGAAACGCACGAGGCGGCGGGTGCGGGCACTGAACAGCGAGGGCGTGTACCATTCGCCGGCCGCCCGCTTGCCGGTCTCCGACAGGGTCGGGTAGGGCAGGACCAGCGCTGCCATGTCGCGGATCGGCCGCCTGCGCGCCACCATCATGACCCAGATCTGGATCAGCTCGCCGGCCTGGGCGCCGGCGATAGAGGCGCCGAGCACGCGGCCGCGGCGGTTCACCACGACCTTGACCAGGCCGTCGCCGCGGCGTTCCGCGCGCGCCCGGTCGTTGTCTGCGAAGCTTGCCCGCAGCACGCGGCAATCGGCATGGCGCTCGCGCGCTTGCGCCTCGGTCAGGCCGACCTGGGCGACTTCCGGATCGGTGTAGGTGACCCAGGGAATGGCCCGGGTGTCGACCTTGGCCGGCAGGCGGAACAGGGCGCGGCGCAGCACGATACCCGCGTGATAGCCGGCGACGTGAGTGAACAGGTAGCCGCCCACCGCGTCGCCCAGCGCATAGACGCGGCGGTTGCTGGTGCGCAGACCCTTGTCCACCGTGATGCCCTGGCTTGTAAAAGCAATTCCGGCCGCGTCCAGCCCCAGCCCGTCCGTGTCGGCGCGGCGCCCCGTGGCGACCAGGACATGGGAGCCGGAGACCTCGAACTCGCCGCAGTCCAGCGAGATGCCGTCGCCGTCAGCCTTCACGGCCGCGACGCGCGTCTCTTGGTGCAGCGTCACGCCTTCCTGGCGCAGCTTCGCCAGCGCCAGGGCCGCCGTCTCGGGATCGTCGCGGCCGAAGAAGCGCGCCATCTCCAGCACCGTCACCTCTGCGCCGAGGCGGCGATGGGCTTGCGCCAGCTCTAAGCCGATCGGCCCGCCGCCGATGATCAGCAGATGCGCCGGGCATTGCCTGAGATCGAAGACCGTCTCGTTGGTCAGATAAGGCACATCCGCCAGGCCCGGTATCGGCGGGATCACCGGCGACGAGCCCGTGGCGAGGACGAAGCGCCGCGCGCGGATCTCTGCGCCGCCGGCCTCGACCCGGTCCGGCGCCGTAAAGCGTGCTCGCGCCTGGATCACGCGCACGCCCAGCCCTTCGAAGCGCTCCACCGAGTCGTGTGGCGCGATGCCGGCGATGACGCCATGCACATGCGCCTGCACGGCGGCGAAATCCACCGCCGGCTCGCCGGCCGCGATGCCGAAGCGCGCGGCGGCGCGGATATCGGCCGCCGCCTGGCCCGCCGCCAGCAGCGCCTTCGACGGCACGCAGCCCGTATTGAGGCAATCGCCGCCCATGGTGCCCGCCTCGATCAGCACCACGTCCGCGCCCATCTGGCTGGCGCCGGCGGCAACGCTGAGGCCCGCCGCGCCGGCCCCGATCACGCAAAGATCGCAGGTCAGGGTTTCGGCCACGGCTAGAAGAAGATGCTCTCGCCGGCAGCGTCGCCGTAGAGGTCGGCGACGAATTCGCCGTAGCCGTTGTAAAGCCGGGTCGGCACGCGCTCGCGCGAGCCCAGCACACGCTCGCTCGCCTGGCTCCAGTCGGGAAAGGGCACGTCCGGATTGACATTGGCCCAGAAGCCGTAGAGCTCGTCGTTGATGGTGTTCCAGAAGGTCTCCGGGCGGGCGTCGGTGAAGCTGATGCGGACGATCGACTTGATCGACTTGAAGCCGTATTTCCATGGCACCACGAGGCGCAGCGGCGCGCCGTTCTGCTTCAGGATGGGCTTGCCGTAGAGCCCGGTGGCGATGAAGGCGAGCTCGTTGGTCGCCTCGGCCAGGGTCAGGCCCTCGGTATAGGGCCAGGGGAACCAGTGCTGGCGCTGGCCGCGCGCCATCTGGCGGTCGTTGAAACACTCGAAACGCACGTATTTCGCCGCGCTCAAAGGCCGCGCCAGGGCGACCAGGGCGGCGAGAGGGAAGCCGCTCCACGGCACCGTCATCGACCAGGCCTCGACGCAACGATGGCGGTAGACCCGCTCCTCGCGCGGCAGCTTGGCCAGCAAGTCCTCGACAGCGATCTCGAACGGCGCCTCCACCAGGCCGTCGATGGCCACTTTCCAGCCGTCGATGACCAGGTTCTGGGCCGCCTTGCGGATGTTCTTGTGGGAGCCGAATTCGTAGAAATTGTTGTAGCTGGTGACGTGGCGCTCCTTGCTCAGGGCGCGTTCCACGGTGTAGCGCCCGTTGCGCTCGAAGGGATAGAGCGCCGCACCGGGCTGCGCCGCCCGCACGCCCAAGGGCAGGCCGGCGAGCGCCATGGCCCCGCCGGCGCCAAGCCCGGCCAGCAGCCGGCGCCGGTCGAGATAGACCGCTTCCGGCGTCGCTGCGCTTTGCGGCAGCTCCCAGCCGTGTTTTGTCGTGATCAGCATCGCTTTTCTCCTCGCATCCCGCCCCGAGAGAGTGGAGCGCCGCGCGGCCCGGGTCAATTCGTCATCCGCCAGATGTGAGCGCCCGTGAGGCCATGGGCCTTGATGACACCGGCAATCATGCCAACATGGAGATGTGGTGGTGCCGGCTCACGGGCCGCCCGTCGCTGGATCGCTGCATGGGGTGGGATGCGCGCGACGCCCAACGATCAAGGACACGTCTCGCTCGACGAGGAGGAGTGCCATGTCCCGTATGTCGGTCTTCAACAGCCCGCTTTTGCTGGGCTTCGAGCCTTTCGAGCAGCTTCTGGAGCGGGTCTCCAAGAGCGCCCAGGACGGCTACCCCCCCTACAATATCGAGCAGCGGGGCGAGCACCGCCTGCGCATCACCCTGGCCGTGGCCGGCTTCAGCGACGACGACCTTGCGGTCAGCGTCGAAGGCAACCAGCTGCTGGTGCAGGGCCGCCAGGAGGCCGAAGACGAGGCGGAGAGCCGCCGATATCTGCATCGCGGTATCGCGGCGCGCCAGTTCCAGCGCAATTTCGTGCTCGCCGACGGCCTCGAGGTGAGCGCCGCCAGGCTCGAGCACGGCCTGCTGCATATCGATATCGACCAGCCGCTGCCGGCCACGCGCAGCCGCATGATCCCCATCGACAGCGGCGAAGAGGCCGCCAGCGCGCCGGAGCTGAAAGCCGTAGGTGAAGCATGAGCCCGAACCCGGACGCCCTGACGATCTCCACCGCAGCCCTGGCCAGCCTCGGCCTGCCCGTCATCGCCTACGTCAAGGCGATCGCTGTGGACGGCGGCGTGGCCTATGCCGTGCACGGCGCCGACGGCCGCCAGCTCGCCGTGCTGCCAACCCGCGAGGAGGCCATCGGCAGCGCCATCCAGAACGACCTGGAGCCGCTGAGCCTGCATTGACCGGTCGCCCGACCCGGTGGCATATACAAGAAGAATTGTGGCACGCGGAGGACGCGGAGGGCATGCGTCTGGCATCGTCGACGCTGCCCATGGGCGGGCAGCCTATGGCGAAAAGCTCGGCCCCTCCGCGTCTCCGCGTGAGAACATCAACCAGAAGTTCGGTGCCAGTCACCGAACCAAAGGTTGCAACATGATTTAAGTACTACCATGAGTTCGGTGACTGGCACCGAATTGCTCTCTGCCTGACTATGCCGGGCCGTGGATCCCGGCCGGCAAGCGTCTGACCTATGCCTCGGGCCGACCCGCCGACGGTGCCACCGCGGAGCTACCCGCGCTCGGGCTCTCGGTGTCGGAGATCACCGCCGCGCTGGCCGCGCGCTATCGTATCAGCCAGACCGTCTCGGGCGTGGTGGTCACCGCTCTCGACCCGGCCGGCGTGGCCGCCCGCGAGGGCCTGCTGGCAGGCGATGTGCTGGTCGAGCTCGATCAGGCCGCCATCGCCACGCCAACGGACCTGGGCCGCATGCTCGCCGCGCAACAGACCGACAACGCCCTGCTCCTGGTCTACCGCGACTACGCCGAGCTGTTCACCATCGTGACCCTGCGTTGACCGGCGCATACAATCGGTGACAGTTACCTTTTTATTCGACAATTTTACAATATTTTTAATACCTTGTGAGGTTTTGATACGAAGTCTCGTGAGGAAGAGCTGTGTAAGGGTATGAAATAAAAAAAGAAAATCAGGAAAAAACGATAACTGTCACCGATTGTTCTGGACGAGGACGAAGAGTAGTGGGAGGCGCCAGCGGCTGATTACATCATATGCAGTGATCGCGCGCCCGCTGAGGCTGGAATCACGAAACAGTCACGGTAACTCGGAATGCGTGCGGCCCAGCTTGTCCCCCAGATACTTGCTATTTATGCGAGATTATGTTTTAACCATACAGCTTAAACGCCATTGACTGGTTGGCATATCTATAAGGACGAACTTAGATGGCAAAGGGTAAAAGTCAAGGTTCACAGTCGTCAAAAAAAGGTTCTGCGGGATCGAGACAAAAAAGTGTAAAAAGAAATGTTCGCAAATCTCCGTCTAAGGTAAGGGGGCAAACCACAGGTACTGATAGTACTGGTGCGAAAAAACACAGTAATACATCAGAAACTAAGAAATAATGAAACTTGAAGATTGTAGAAAGGCTTACTATACTTACACAACTTCTGTAAGCTCTATTGCACGACAGTTGGGATTCGCTGGTATAGCTGTTATATGGATATTTAGGACTGATCGCGGCGGAGCATATCAAATTCCACCAGAGTTGATCCTGCCAGGTCTTCTATTGGTATGTTCTCTAAGTGCAGATTTCTTGCACTACTTGATTGCGTCATTTGTATGGGGGATTTTTAACAGAATTAAAGAAAAACAAGGAATGGAAAATGAAGTAGAATTTCAAGCTCCAGATTGGATAAATTGGCCCGGCAATGTATTTTTTTACACGAAGATATTATTAATATTCGCTTCATATATATATTTAATAATGTTTTTGTATAATGAACTAATTATTTCGTAACATTATTGATAATAATACTATATTATGAGTATTTTTAGATGACAACTTCTGATTGGGCTATAATAATAAGTATAAGCTCATTGTGTATCGCCATGCTGAGTTTTGTGTGGAACGTATGGTCTAAGTTTATTTATCCAAAACCAAAAGTTGTAACATCTATAAATCTTATTCGTGTGCACCAAAATCAAAGAGTAGGTCCGCCATTTATTTCGCTCAATGCAACAAATCATGGCCCTGCTGATGTGGTTCTTCACTCGGCAATCGGCAGAACATCTACACGAATATGGCAGCTACAACGCCCGCCTTATGCGATGCTAAATCCCATTGAAGGTTTTCCAGACACTCCGAATCACTCACTGGGGCCATTTAGCGGAGGATTGCCAAAGAAGCTTGCCGTTGGAGAGAATTTTTCAGCCTATTTTCCGATGTCGGCCGAATGGTTCACCGACCAACATAACCTTTGTAAGTTTGGTTTCAATGATACGTTTGGTCGTTATCATTGGTGTCCTGCTAAGAATGCTAAATGGTTCAGAAGGGAATTTATGCGCGTATCTGAGTCTATCGAGGATGGGGACGGCGGGGAGGGGTAGGTAGCCGGCGGTTTCCGAGAGGGTCGCCTGGGCATGGTTCGGCGTCCCGCGATTGGAGTTTCGGTGATATGATACTTAACTGCCTCCGCTCCGCGCTGCTGATGCGCTTCGGCCATGGCACGTTGGGCACCGGTCGTCGCGCCCGGGGTTCCGCATCATGTGACCCAGCGGGGCAA
>CAZVDW010000363.1:0-18642 GCA_964625645.1 uncultured Rhodospirillaceae bacterium | reverse complement strand
CTGCTTGTCGCGCCAGGTCGCCGAGACGGCATCGGCCTTGTCGCCGAGCGCATCGCGATGGCGGCCGACGGCGCTGTGAACGTCGAACAAGGTGCCATAGGCGTCGAAAACGCAGGCCTTGGCGCCGTGAATTGCGGACTCGGTCATCAGCACCCCCCTACCTAAGCTGATAGCGCAGATACGCCACGTTCGTCACCAGTCCCGGCAGCAGCCACTGGAACAGGCGTGTCATGGTCAGGACCTCCTCGAGTGGCGCGTCGGCCGTGGCCGCCTCGCGCAAATCGGCACCGCTCAGGCCTTGCGGATTAGGCAGCGCGCGGGCGGCGGCAACGATTTTCACGTGAGTCTCCGCCACCATGTCTTCGTAAGCCGGCGCCGCCACGACAGGCGCCAGGTCGTCCCACGCGAGCGCGAAATAGCTCGGCCAGCGGGCCAGCGCGCGATAGTCGGTGTTGACAAAGGGCAGGCCCAGCCGCGCCTTGACGTCGTCATAGACGATACGGGTGGGCTCGTCGGCGTGATGGGCTTCCAGCAGCATGAAAGGCACATCGACATCGGGCGCGTGCCGCCCCGCGAACGGCACCGCCGCGCCGCCCTGGCAGATTTCTTCACCCTCCATCGCCAAACGGCCGATGGTGGCCATCAGGCAATAGGGAAAATTGCCGTGGCTGAAGACCTCGATGACATCGTCGATCGCCGCAATCTCGCGCGTCGCATAGCCCAGCGATTCCAGGCGCCCGCGGATCGGCGGCGGCGACAGCTCGGCCACCCGCGCCTCGACATCGCGGCGCAAATCGCTGCAAGCCTCGACCAGCGCCGTGCTGGCGAAAGTCTCGCGCAAGCCCTGCCAGAGACGACCGTAGAAGGTCGGATAGTGGGCGTAGGCCATGGCGATCACCCCCATCCAGGGCGTTTGCAGGATGGCCTTGGTATCCTCGTAGATCTCGTGCAGCTCACCCTCGGCGAGATATTCGGGCACGGGGTGGATGGCGGGAATGGGCTCGGGCTTGAGACGCGGCAGGTCGGTCATGGCAGGCTCTCGCGGAGGGGTTGGTGCCGGCCAGCATAGCGTGCCCAGCCTTTATGTCCCCCCCTCTCCCGCATTCGTGATGGCGGCCTCCGCATCGAGCAGGCGGCGCTTGCGCGGCAAGCCCCAGCGATAGCCGCCAAGCCCGCCGTCGCTGCGCACGGCCCGATGGCAGGGCACGACGACACTCACGGGGTTGCGGGCGCAGGCCGAGCCCACCGCGCGCGCCGCGCCTGGCGCACCGATGCTGTCGGCGATCTCCGCGTAGCTGCGCGTCTGGCCGCAGGGAATGGCGCGCAAGGCCTGCCAGACCCGGGCCTGGAAGGCGCTGGCGCGGACATCGAGCGGCAGCTCCGCCTGTCCCGTCTCGACGGCCGCCAGGACTGCCGCGACATGCGCTGCCAGGGCAGCATCGTCGACCTGGATCTCGGCCTCGGGAAACTCGGCCCGCAACTCGTCTTCAAGCGCGCCGTCGTCGTCGCCGAGATAGACTGCGCAAACGCCGCGCTCGGTCGCTGCCACGAGCAGGCGGTCGAGGGCGCTGTCGGCGATGGCATAGGCAATTCGGGCGCCGCGCCCGCCCTTGGCATAGGTCGCGGGCGTCATGCCGAGGGTGCCTCCCCCTTCGTAGACGCGGCTCGGCGAGCCGTAGCCGGCGCCATAGAGCGCGTCGGCCACGCCATTGCCTTGGCGCAACCCGGCTTGCAGGGCCTCGCGCCTCAGCCGCGCGGCATAATCGCGCGGGCTGACGCCGAGCGCCTGGCGGAACTGCCGCTGTACATGCCCGCCCGAGACGCCGAGCGCCTTGCCCAGCTCGGCGAGCGTCGGCAGGCGACCCTCGCCGTGGGCTTCTTCGATCAGGCGCACGGCGCGCACGGCCAGCGTGTCTCCTGCCGCGCTATCGGGCTTGCAGCGCCGACAGGCCCGAAAGCCCGCCTCGCGCGCCGCCTCGGGCTCGGCAAAGAAGCGCACATTGCCGCGCTTCGGTGCACGGCTGGCGCAGCCCGGCCGGCAGAACACGCCCGTGCTGGTGACGGCATAGACGAAGCCGCCCACGCTGCCATCACGCGCCAGCACCGCCTGCCAGCGGCGCTCGTCCTCTTTCCTGTCATTCCGGCCATCCATGCCCACAGCATGCCGCAAGCCGCCGGGCCGCGCTATCCGAACCCTGCGCCGCAATTCCGCCCCGCTTGACAGCTCGCGCCGGCCCGGCGTAAGTCAGCCGCATCGGGCACGTAGCTCAGCGGAAGAGCACCGTCTTCACACGGCGGGGGTCGCTGGTTCAATCCCAGCCGTGCCCACCAATACTTTCAATGACTTAGCAGCTCGCAGGACAGTTACCCTTGGTTCAATTGAACCAAATGGGCCTCTTTTCGCGCCCGCAGCATGGGGGCGGGCATGAGCGAATGGAGCCTCGAGCGTTGGTACCGATGGCTCGACCTGTTCGAGCAGGGCATCATCTGTCTGCGCCTGGCCATACTGTTCGGCGTGGTCGCAGCCGTGCAGCTATGGGTGCTGCCATGACGAACGTCAGCTTGGGAAGCTGGAGCAGCCCGCGTGTTTCTGCCGGTTTTCCGACGTTTCGCCCTTTGTTCACCCACGCAATATCAAGCCCTTAGGCGGGCGAGTTGGAAAGAGGATAGCACATGACTGAGCGGACGGTGGCCGAGACATTCCCCCCCGGAGAGTTCATCCGCGATGAACTAACCGAGCGTGGCTGGACGACCGCCGATCTTGCGGCGCGGATGGGCGGCGATCCGGCCGTCAACCAACTCGATATCGACCTTCTTATTCACGCGCCGTCGCGCGACATGATCCTTGCCGAGGAAACGGCACAGGGTCTCGCGCGAGCGTTCGGGGTCTCCGCGAGCTTTTTTCTCAGTCTCGACAGGGCATGGCGAGACCACGAGCCACCACTAGAGCTGGAGAGAGGATAGCACAATGAAGAGCCACTTGATATTTGCCGCCGGCTTTTTCATCGGCAGCCTTGTTGGGTATGCGGCGGCGGCGCTAACCCTATGACCACCCTCGCCCGCGCTGAATTTTTCTCTTGACACCCTAGGACTGGTCGTCCTATTTTATTGTCATCGCAACAGGGCCTGTGGCCCGCCCATGAAGGGAGAGAGAAATAATGACCGTTGATAGCCTTTCGCTGACCGAGCTGCAGCTGCAGTACGATAGCAACCAGACCGACCCCGTTGAGACTTTCAAGGGCTTTGTTTGCCGTCAAGTCAACGCCATGCACGCCGATGTCGGCGACGATGCCGTCTGGGTCTACGATGACGACGATGGCCCCATGCGCAAGCTGACCGATGACGAGCTGCGCGCTGTCATTGACGCACTCAATGCTGACGAGCTGCGCATCAACCACCCGGCCTTCGCCCATGACCCCCGCCGATGCGAACACTCACTCGACACTTTGGTCCGCTCCGATCTTGACGCCGGCCTGCGTGAGCGTGCCGCCATGCGCCTCATCCAGTGGGTCGCGCACCAGTGGTGCAGCCCGCGCGTGGCGTTCGCTGCCGTGCCCGACCTCACAATCGCCGAGATCGAGGCCGGCGAGCGTGAAATCACCACACTGCCGGCGCGGCTGGTCAACATGATGGACGGCCAGCCGGGTGTGGTCACCGAGCGCCAAAAGCTGGCCAAGCTGCGCCACGGTGCCGACAAGTTGAAATTGCACCTCGAGAACAGTGTGCCAGGGTCGGTCACGCCAACGGCGTTCCGCGACATCCGCAAGCGCCTCGGCCTCTCGGCCAACGTCATGGCGCCCCTGTTCTTCGACGGCGACCGGCTTGTTACCGAGTTCAGCATGTTCTGGATCGCAAGCACCGATGCCCCCACGCATTGGGCAATATACGATACCGAAGGCAACTCTGAAATCTTTGCCACCAAGGCAGAGGCGCGTGCCCGGCTGGCTCGTTACGCTGCCGAAGAAACCGCCCATGACCCCCGCTGAGTTCCGCACCATCCGCGCAACCCTCGGCCTCTCCGCCAATGCAATGGCGCGCCTGCTCGGCCTCTCCGACGGGCGCTCCGTGCGTCGGTACGAGGCGGGCGAGAATGAGGTCAGCGAGCCACTGTCGCGCCTCACGCGCCTTGCCGAGACCGTGCCCGCAGCGCGCAAGGCACTTGAGAAAATGGCTGCCGAATAGCTCACGCCGCCACCCCCCTGGGTATGGTCCGGAGAGTGCGATGATAACGACCGAGACCATCGAGCAGGCGGCGGACCTGGCGCGGGAGCGTGCGTACCTGATCGCCCTGCGGCGTGAGGTATTGGCGGGCCGGGGGGTGGGCGCGATGGTGCATAAGGTGAATGCCGCGCCGCACCAGTACGACATCGCGAAGGAATGGCCCGATCTCATGCCGCCGCTTATCGAGGGGGTGAGCGCGGGGCTCTCCGAGAAGATCGAAGCGATCGAGGTTGAACTGCGGGGCCTGGGCGTGAGCGTGGAAGCAGTGGCGGGCGATGATCCCCCAAAAATAGGTTTTGACATTCTTGACAATTTTCGCCACGATTCGATCTAACCTCGCGGGCACCATCGCCCGGCGGGGTATTTTTGTGCCCGATCGCAGGCCATGATGACCACAGCAGTGAAGATCGACCATCACGAGGCGTTCCGGCGCTATTGCGCGATGGGCCACGAGCGCGGCTTGCGCGCCCTGGCCGAGCAGAGCGGCGTCAGCTTCCGGGCAGTGGCGGAGTGGTCGAAGAAGCACGACTGGAAGGCGCGCTCGGTGGAGTTCGACGCCCAGGTGGCAGCCGAGGCGCTGGCCGAGACCAAGGACAGCGCGGTCTCGGAGCGCGCCACCTACGCCAAGAAGCTGTTCGCGGTCTCGGACGAGACGCTGGATAAGGTGCGCGAGATGCTGGCGGCCGTCGATCTGACCAAGGTTACGGGCGCGGACCTCAAGGCGGTGGTGAGTGCCGCTGTCGAGCTCGTCAAGCAGTCCGAGATGATGAGCGGCGTGGTGCCTGACCCTGGCGATGCCCCAAGCGCGGCGCCGGGTGTGCCGAGCGAAGCCTGGAGCCAGTTGACCAAGACCATCGAGGGCATAGCGGGCCGGGTCGAGCAGGCCGCGGCCACGGGCGCGGCGCAGGGCATGACGGAGCATTGATGGGAGCAGACATTAAGGCGTTGCCGACGCCGAGCCAGAAGGCCAGCGAGGAATGCTTGGCCATGATTTCATCGTTGCATCTCGCGGCGATGGACGGCGAACTAACCGAGATCGTGTGGGCCGCAAAGCGCAATGATGGGTGGTCGATCGGGGCGTCTCGGCTTGACAACGCCTTCGAAACTGTCGGCGCGGTGCAGCGGCTGGCCTATGCCGTGCAGCACATCATGGATTTAGAGAGCGGCGGCCCGATCAGCAGTCTTGCTGACGTGAACAAGATGTTCGAGGGCGCAGACGATTGGAGTTCTGGCGACATCGAGCCGTGGGGCTGGCCCGGAGACGACGACGAACCCCACGACTAGCCCGCATCTCGCGCTGCTACCGCCGGGCTGCCAGCGCTACCTGACACCACAGAACAAGGGCTTCATCACCGCGCTCGCGCGCATCCTGCCCCACGCCACGATGGACGAGGCCAGGGACATCTACGTCTCGGTCGAGGCCATGGGCGATACCGCGGTCAAGGCGGCGCTGGGGCTGATCGATCGGTTCTATCTGCTGGCCGAGCTGTTGCATCGCCCGGACATCTACGACCCCTGGCTCTACGCGAGGTGCCGGGAAGTCGAGGCGGAGCCGGACGGCTGCTTGGATCTGTGGGCACGCGAGCATTACAAGAGCACCATCATCACCTTTGCCGGCGCCATCCAGGAGGTGCTGAGAGACCCGAACGTCACGATCGGCATCTTCAGCCATGTGGGACCACTCGCGAAGAAGTTCCTGGCCCAGATCCGAAACGAGTTCGAGACCAACGAGGATTTGAAGCGCACCTACCCGGACGTGCTGTGGGCTGAGCCCAAGCGCCAGGCGCCGCGCTGGTCGCTTGACGCCGGCCTGGTGGTGCGGCGCCAGACCAACCCGAAGGAAGCGACACTCTACGCCTCCGGCCTAGTCGATGGCATGCCGACCGGCGCCCATTTTGTACTGCGCATCTACGATGACGTGGTGACGGACAAGTCGGTCACGACCGCGGAAATGGTCGAGAAGACCACGGACGCCTGGGAACTGTCCGACAATCTCGGCACGAGGGGCGGCAGCAGGGCGTGGCATATCGGCACGCGGTATTCGTTCGCCGATACCTACGGCACCATCCTCGACCGGGGGGTACTCAAGCCCAGGATATATCCGGCGACCCATAACGGCCTCAAGAACGGCAACCCGGTCTTTCTCTCCGAGGAGGAGTGGGAAGCCAAGAAGCTCAAGCAGCCCGGCGCACTCGCTGCCCAGCTCTTGCAGAACCCCGCAGCAGGCGAGGAATCGACCTTCACGCTGGAATGGCTCAAGCCTTGGGAAGTGCGGCCAAAGACGCTCAACGTCTACATCATGGGAGACCCATCAAAGGGGCGCACGTCTCGCTCAGATTACACCGCCATCGCCGTGGTGGGCATCGATGCGACGGGGAACAAATACCTGCTCGATGGCTTTCGCGAGCGCATGAAACTGTCGCGACGCTGGCAGACGCTCAAGCTCATGCAGAAGAAGTGGGCATTGGCGCCTGGCGTGCTCTCGGTCAAGGTGGGCTGGGAGGAATACGGCCTGCAGGCGGACCTGGAATACTTCGAGGAGCGCATGCGGGAGGAAAAGTACTCCTTCCCGATCGAGCCGCTGAACTGGCCGCGCGAAGGCCAGCACTCGAAAGAAGACCGGGTGCAGCGCTTGCAGCCCGACTTTGCCGCCGGCTCGTTCTTCCTGCCCGCGCGGGTCTGGCACGAGCCCCACGGCGAGGCGTCCTGGCGCATCGAAGAGTTCGATGGCGTGCACAAGCTGGTCTACGAGGCGGTCAACGGTCCCACACGGGCCATGCGCAGAGCCGAGAGCGAGGGGCGAGGGGCGCAGATCGTCAAGGCGCTGAAACGGAAGGACGACGAGGGCCGCATCACGGACCTGACCCGCGCCTTCATCGAGGAGTTCTCCTATTTCCCGTTCGGGTCGCACGACGACCTGATCGACGCGACAAGCCGTATCTACGACCTGGAGCCGGTGACACCGGTGATCATAGACCAAACCTTGCTGGAGCCCGAGGCGTTCGATGACTGAGACCATCGTCGCCTTCTGCCCGAGCTGCGGCAGATACGGCGAGCATGCGGTGGTCAACCACGACAAGCTGCTGTGCCGGCATTGTCGCGCCATCGCCGACATCCCGGACGAGGCCTGGGACGACCCCGAGGCGCTGGAGCCCGAGGCCTTTGACGACTGAGCTGGCCTGTTCCCAGTGCGGCGGCACGCTGACGACCTATTCCGGCGGCACCTTCGCGGCGGGCGACACGAAGGGCGGCTGGCTCTGCCTCAAGTGTACCGTCGCCCAACCCACCGACAAAGACGCGTGGCTGAAACGGCTCGCCGAGAAGGCGCAGCACGGAGGCTGACCCATGCCCATCCCCGACACGAACCCGCCCGGCACCACCCGCAGCTGGGAAGCGATGGTGCGCGAGGCGGACCCTGACTACCAGAAAGAGCGGTTGCACCCGATCGTCTATTTCTTCGGCGGCAACCGGACGTTCCGCGACAAGGGCGAAGACTCCGCGATCTATAGCGGCAGCTAAGGACACTCAGACATGGCGAGAGAGCTGGACATGGCCACCCTGGAAGGGGCGGAGAGTACTATGCTGGGCAATTCCTGCAGCCGGCCCGGCCAAGCGTGACCACGCCGGGCCGCTTCATCGGCGGGCGCGCGCTGGTGATGCAGGACTTCCATGCCTTCGACTTCAAGGACGAGTTCGAGTCAATCAGGCCGATCTTCATGGATTTCCTCGGCTCGCGTTCTCAAGGCGAGTTCGAGCGCCTGGCGGCGGAGACACTTCCCCCCGCGCGACGACGCGGAGCTCGAACGGCAAGTATCAGGCGACGCTGGCGGATGCGGTCGCCTTTGCCGTGGACACGAAATATGTGGCGGAGATCAGCGCTGACGCCGGAGCAGGGCTCCTGGCGGCCTGGACCTTCCGCTTCGAGGTAAGGGAGCGCACGGCATCATGACGCAGATCATCCAGACCGCGGCCAAGGCCCGGCCAACGATAGCCATCGACGCGCCGCAGCTCGAGCGCTCGCCGTCGCCGCTGGCCGACTATGCCCTGGCCAAGGACATCTGCGATCTGCTCATGGCGCACTATCCGGGCCATCCCTGGGCGGTCAACGCCGACCACGACCAGGGCGTCTCCGTCATCAAGAACACGGCACTCTCACGTAAGGGCGGCATGATCATGCACATCGGCAAGATCAACGGCCCGAGCGATCTCAGGGACAAGGTGGTGCGCTTCGGCGGCGAGTTCCTGGAGCGCTACGATATCCCGCGCGGCGAGGCCAGCACGCAAGGCTACGCCGAGGCGAGCAAGCAGCTCTGATGCCCGAGAACGAGAACAACTGGGACACGCCGACCAACCGCGCCAGCGGGCTTGCGCAAGGCTCGGCCATGGACGCGGACGGCGATAGGGACTGGCTGCAGATCGCGCGCCAGTCCCACACGGCCTCGACGGACTTCATGAACGGCGACCTGCGCATCGAGTGGGAAAATTCCCTGCGGATGTTCAACAACCAGCATCCGGCGGGCTCGAAATATTCCTCCGAAGCCTACAAGCATCGCTCGAAGATATTCCGGCCCAAGACGCGCTCGGCCGTGAGGAGGGACGAGGCGGCAGCGGCAGCGGCGTTCTTCTCGACGGCGGACCTGGTGAACATCACGGCCGAGAACGAGAACGACCCGGCACAGATGGCCAATGCGCTGATCGTCGGCGAGCTTTTGCAATACCGGCTGTCGCGCACCATCCCCTGGTTCCAGACCGTGATCGGTGCGCGCCAGGACACCGACGTGATGGGACTCTGCGTCTCGAAGCAGTATTGGGCCTATGAGGAGAAGGTCGTCGGCGAGACCTACGAGCCCGAGATCGACCCCATGACGGGCCAGCCCATGCTCGACGAGTATGGCCAGCCGCGCCTGATCTCGGTGCCGCTCACGGAGACCGTGCGCGACGAGCCTTGCTGCGAGCTGCGCGAGCCCGAGAACATTCGCATGCACCCCGGCGCCGACTGGATCGACCCGGTGAACACCTCGCCCTACCTGATCGACATGGTGCCGATGTTTGTGACGGACGTGAAGACGCAGATGTCCCGTCCCGCATCGAAGACGGGGCAACCGCCGTGGCGAGAGCTGACCGACGCGGCGATCTGGAGCGCGGTGACGGACGAATACAACTCGGCAAGGCAAGCCAGAGAAGGCAGCCGCCGCGATTCCAAGGAGACCGCCAGCGGCAACCGCGACCACGAGATGACCTGGGTTCATCACAACTTCGTCCGTATCGACGGGGAGGACTGGTATTACCTGACCCTTGGCACGCACCATTTGCTGACCGAGCCGGTGCCGGCGGAGGAAGCATTCCCCTATGCGCCGCGGCCTTATGTCATCGGCTACGGCACCATCGAGGCGCACAAGGCCTATCCCTCGGGCAAGGTGCATCTGACCGAACAGCTCCAGCGCGAGGTCAACGACGTGACCAACCAGCGCATGGACAATGTGAAGCTGGCGATGAACGGCAAGAACATCGTCAAACGTGGGGCCAGGGTGGATTTGAAGGCGCTCAGGCGCTCGGTGCCGAGCCAGACCATCCTTGCCGACAACCCGGAGACGGATATCGTCTTCGACCGCCCGCCGGACGTGACGGGATCGAGCTATCAGGAGCAGGACCGGCTGAGCATCGAGTTCGACGAGCTCGCGGGCAACTTCTCGCAATCGAGCGTGGCGACGAGCCGCAATCTCAACGAGACCGTCGGCGGCATGAATTTGCTGGCGAACTCGGCCAATACCATCGGCGACTACGATCTGCGGGTCTTCACCGAGACCTGGGTGACGCCGGTGCTGAGACAGATCGTCAAGATGGAGCAGATGTACGAGACCGACACCACCATCCTGGCCCTGGCGGCGGAGCGGGGGCAGGTGTTTCAGCGCTTCGGCATCGACCGGATCAACGACCAGCTGCTGATGCAGGAAGTCACGGTGTCGGTCAATGTCGGCATCGGCGCCACCGACCCGACGGGCCGGGTCAATCGCTTCATGACCGGGCTCGGCGCCATCTCCCAGGTGCTGGGCGCCGAGACCGCGCGCACGCTCAAGCGTGAGGAGGTTGTCGCGGAGGTCTTCGGGGCGCTGGGCTATCAGGACGGCTCGCGCTTCTTCGAGTTCGGCGAAAACCCGGAAGTCGAGCGCCTGATGCAGGTCATCCAGGAACTGCAACAGCAGCTCGAGGGCAAGCAGATGGAGTTGCAGGCCAAGGCGCAGATCGAGCAGCAGAAGGGCCAGGCGAAGAAAGAGGACCGCCGCATGGCATCCGCGGCCTCTCTTGCCGAGGAAGTGCTGCGCCAGGACGGCGTGGTGAACCTGGAGCGGATTCGCCAGGCCGGCGAGGGCGGGCGCATGATTATGCAGGCCCTCGACCGCCAGAGGGAACAGCGCTTCGGCGCCGGCCAGGCCATGAGCATGGAACACTTCAAGGCGAACAATGCCCAACGACAGCAGCAACGCCCAAACTGACGACCCGCGCTTCGCGGCCATTCGCCTCGGCGACCAGGTGCGGCGGGAATTGCGGGGCTCGGAAGCCCTGAACCTGATCCTGGAACGCCTTGACGAGCGCTCCCGATACGCCAAGGACGACCTGCTCGACTGCGATCCGACCGATGCGCGGATGGTCGCGGCATTGCAGGAGCGCGCCAAGATATCGGGCGAGATCAACAAGTGGCTGCAGGACGCCATGCAGGCGTCCGAGGAAGCGATAGCCGACATCCAGGCGGAGTCGTTCGAGGACTGACTGCCCACCACAGAGCACGACCGGAGCCCGCCATTTCGGCGGGTTTTTTGTTGCCAGGAGCACGAAAAGACATGGCTGACGAGAACACCACAGCGACCGAAACGGAAGCAGAGGCGACGACGGAGCAAGCCACGCCGCTCGAAGGCGCGGAGACGCCAGAAGCTCCGCCCGCACCCCAAGGCACGCCGCCGCAGCGCGAGGCGATGGGCGACATCGTGGCCCGGCGCCGTCACCTGGACGCGGCGGAGCGCGCGGAAGCGGCCGGCGAGGAGCCGCCCGAGGAGACCCAGGCCGAGGAAGACGCGCCCGCCGAGGAAGCGGAGAAGGCGCCCGACCCGAGCGTGGTCACGCTCATGGTCAACGGCGAAGCGCAGACCATCCCGGCCGACGCCCTGCTGCCCGTGACGATCGACGGCGAGACCGTCTTGAAGCCGGCGCACGAGGTCATCGGCGGCTATCAGCAGGCGTCCGCCGCGCAGGCACGCTTCCAGGAAGCCGACCGGCTCGCCACGAATGCCCGCGCCACGATGGCGCGCACCGAACAATTGACCGCCCAGCTCGGCGCCGACCCGGCGACGGCTGACAAGGCGGACACCGAGACACCGGAGACCCTGGACGACGCCAAGCTCGGTGAGCTTGCCGAGCGTATCCAGATGGGGTCGCCGGATGAGGCGAGAGATGCGTTGAAAACCGTTCTCTCGGCTGGCAGCGGCAACGCTCCCGCCAGCGTCGATCCTGATGCCATCGCCCGGCAAGCGGCTGCACGAGCGCAAGTCGCAACCAAAGTGGCGCTGGATCAGGAGCAAGCTCTAGCCGTCTTCAACGACGAGTATCCCGAGATCGTGGCGGATCAAGCTCTGTACGGTATCGCCAGCTCGCACGCGGATAGGGTTCGCCTCGAGGAACTGGCCGGCATCGGTTACGACCCGGCCCAGCTTGCCCGCGCCACAGTGCCGCAGATTCGCCAAGCCTATACCGGCGAAGTGCTGCGCCAGCGCGTGCCCTCGAATGCGGACCTGATGCGTAAGGCAGGCGACCGGACCAGGAAATCGATCCGCACCGCGGCAGACGGACCCGCCAGCAAAGACCCCAAGAGCGAAGACTCGTCGCTTGCCGACCGCAAGGCGCGCAAGCAATCGCTCAACCCGCCTGCTCCACGCGCAGCGGCCCGCTCCGACATGGGAGGGGCGCCGCCGCAACCGAAGTCACGCAGTGACGTGGTGAAGGAGGCACAACGCGCACGAGGGCAGGTGACAGCATAGAAAGGGTCTGACGACTCATGGCTGGCACGCAACTCTGGAGCACCAACACTGTTGGCGGCTTCATGTATTCCGACGAACTGTCGGATTACCTGCGAACGCAGGTGCAGCCGCTTTCGAAGTTCAGGCAACTCTGTGATGCGCAGGACGCCACCGACAAAGGCTTAGGTCGGGGCGATTTGCATCATTGGGACGTATACTCGGACGTGGCCACGCAGGGTGGAACGCTCGTCGAAACCTCGACGATGCCGGAAACCAATTTCACGATTCACTAACCGGGAGGTCGTGATAAAATCTCGCTAAATGCTGGAACACCCTTAGAGCCCTCAGAGCCGAAGGGGCCGCGATGCGGCGCAGTGCGATAGACTGAGGGATTGGGCAATCAGCAGGAAAGGAACGAACTTGGACTTTGATAGAAGTCGCGGGTACTTCTATGGCGCGCTGCTCGGCGACGGGCACATCAACTACACGCGCCGTAGCTTGCTCAATGCCAGTGATCCCAAGAGCCGGCGTGGCCCCATGTTGATGCTCAAGGTCTGTGACCTTGATTTCATCGAGGCATGGCGTGACGCCATCAAGGACATCACGGGCTTTGAGTACAAGATCAGCAAACACAATCCGGGGCAGAACAGCGGCTCGCATCGGCAGCAGTACAAGCTGCGGGTGGCTAATCGGGAATTGGTCGATGAGGCCGAGACCCTGACGAAGCACAAGAGCCAGTTCCCGCCGCAGATTGCGAAAGCCAAACGAGATGTTCAAATCGCATTTGTCCAAGGGCTCATGGATAGCGAGGGGTGGATCAATTTCTACCTCTCCGGTGGGCTCGGGCAAAACGATATGACGCTCGGCTTCGGCTGCGCTGACCCGTGGTTTGATGACTTCTATCAGTTTGTGCAGAAGCTTGGTGTGCGGACCTCGCGCATCTACAGGCGGAAGCCGACCCGTAAAAAGAATGGCGAACCAGGGAAGCCGTTTCGCCTATTCAAGATGGAAATTCCAAGTTACCTGAACGCCGGTCTGAGCTTCACCATAAGGCGCAAAGCCGACCGACTGGCATTCTGTTCCCGCATCCTCAACGACTACACGCGAGACTACCCGAGGTACGAGGATTATTACCGGGTAGATGATATAGTCTAGTCCGTCTGGAAACAGGCGGTATCAACGCACCCAAGGTACTCTCACGGTTGTCGAGTACGGCAATAGTGTGCCCTACACTGGCGTTTTGGACGATCTGTCCAGGCATCCGGTGCAGGCGGTGATCCGCAAGGCGCTGAAGAACGACGCACGCAAGTCGTTCGACATCGCCGCTTTCAACCAGTTCGACAATGCCCCGCTGCGCGTCGTGCCTACTTCCGGCACGGACACGGCTGCGGTCGATCTCACGACCGATGGCACGGCCACGGGCACGAACAACCTCGCGATGGGCAAGGAGCACGTCAAGACCATCGCCGACACCATGAAGGAACGCAACATTCCGCCGTTCCTGTACGACGACTACTACGCCATCGGTCATCCGACCACCTTCCGGGACTTCAAGAACGACCTCGAGTCGATTCACCAGAACACCTCGGAAGGCTTCGGGATCATTCTGAACGGTGAGTTCGGGCGCTACGAAGGCATCCGCTTCATCGAGCAGACTTTCGTCCCGAAGGGTGGTGCGGCCGACTCGACCACGTTCAGCCCGGACACCGGCACCGCCGACGCCTGGGACAACGCCAAGTCGAGCTGGGCCTTCTTCTTCGGCGAGGATACCGCTGCCGAGGCGATTGTTATCCCCGAGGAGATCCGCGGCAAGATCCCGAGCGACTACGGTCGTTCCAAGGGTGTGGCGTGGTTCTATGTCGGCGGATTCGGGATCGTCCACGGTACGGGCCTCGATGTCACCAACGCCCGCATCGTCAAGTGGGACTCCGCGTCCTAAGCGGCAGATAGAGGAGATAAAGACATGGCTGGCCGTTATGACCATCCGAACCACCTCGTCCGTCGCGAGCAGTGCATGGGCGGGGTGACAGCGGGCACGAGCGACGCGCGCGTTGCCCTTTTCTCGCCGTTCCAGAAGATGAGGCTGATGTCGGTCCAGGGGGTCATCGAGACCGCCGGTACCGCCGCCAACACCTACGTCATCCAGAACGGCACCACTTCGATCGGCACCCTGGCCGTCGGCACTGATACTGCCGGCGCCATCGTCGCGTCGGGCTCGCTCGGCACGACGATCGCCAAGGGGGCTCGCGTCAACCTCAAGACGGCGACGACCGATGCCACTGGTGTTGCCATCATCACCTACGAGTGGGAAGTGCTGCCTGACGCAGTGCTGACCTGATGGTGAACGGGAGCGGGGTTTAGGCCCCGCTCCCAACATCGGGAGATGACGATGAAGTTCCAAAACGACCATGGCGAGAGCGCCATGCTGGGCGAGCCCGTGCCGCCGCCGGAAATCACGGCGGCGGACAAGGACCGGGGCTTCACGCACCCGGACCAGGGCATCCCCGGCGAGGGCGACTATTCCGGTCGCCGCCACGGCTACAACGAAAACCGTGGCTTCTACGACCGTTTCGAGCACGGCGGCTTCCTGCCCCGTGACGGCGATTCCACTGAGAGGTGAGTGACATGAAAGAGTCTGTGAAGGGGGGCTTCTACTTCGACGAAGCGTTCCCCCGCGACAACTCCGCGGCTGTTGGTCCCAATGAGGGCGGCAGCGGACGCGGCAGCGTCAAGCCGAAGACTGGCGAGGCCTATGGCAGCCGGTCCAAGCACAAGGTCGGCATGGACGAGATGGGCGAAGGTTCGTCCAACCACGCCTAAGACCGCATTCGACTGAGCGAGCCCCGGTCTTCGGGCCGGGGCTTTCGCTTGTCCAAAAGGAGCACCGGACATGAAGACCCTCGACAAGACGAAACCGTTCATCCAGGTCTGCCCGCCGACCGACGGCGCGCACTTCCGCCAGGACCATGTGGACTTTGGCGGCCAAGGGAGACCCCTGGCCAAGGCCGAGGCGGTCGCCGTGGAGGCGCCCAAACCCGAAAAGACGGCCGAGCCCGAGATCGCGCCCGGCGCGCCGGCGAACTGGCGCAAGATCAACTTCTTCTCCCTGCAGGCGCTGGTCCTCAAGCTGACCGGCGAGAAGCCTGCCAAGAAGGCCGAGGCCGTCGTCATGATGGAAGCCTGGCTGGAAGACGGCGGCTACGCTGAATGACGTGGCGCCCTGACGGCCCGCAAGGCAACGAGGCGAGCAAGATCAAGCATCTGATCGTGCCCTATACCCGTGGCAAGGGTCTCGACCTCGGCTGCGGCCCATGGAAGGCGTGGCCGCATTTCATCTCCGTCGATGACGGGGACGAATGGGGCGGCTTCCAATGGACGCCCGATGTCTGGGGCGATGCCACGGACCTCTCGATGTTCGCCGACAACGCGCTGGACTTCGTGTTCTCCTCGCATCTGCTGGAGCACATCGAGGACCACGAGGCGGCTCTCGCCGAGTGGTGGCGGGTCATCAAGCCGGGTGGGCATCTCGTGCTCTACCTGCCGCACAGGGACTTGTATCCGAATATCGGCGAGGACGGCGCCAACCCGGACCACCGCCACGATTTCGACAACCAGGACATCCTCGAGGCCATGGGCGCGCTCGACGGCTGGGACTGCATCGAGGACGAGAAGCGCGACCGGGACGACGAGACATCCGATATCCACGAATATTCCTTCCTCCAGGTCTATCGCAAGCGAACGGACGGGGAGCAGTGCTACATCCCCTGGCGCAAGCCGGATAAGTCCTGCCTCGTCATCCGCTACGGCGCCTTCGGCGACCAGATCATGACCGCTGCCGTGCTGCCGGGCCTGAAAGAGCAGGGCTATCACATCACCTACAACACCACCGCGCGCGGCCACGAGGTGCAGCGCGAGAACCCCTACATCGACGCCTTTCTGTTGCAGGACAGGGACCAAGTGCCGAACGAGGAGCTGTGCGCCTACTGGTCGGCCCTCGAACAGCGCTTCGGCCATATCGTCAACCTCTGCGAATCCGTCGAGGGCTCCCTGATAGCCCTGCCGGGGCGGATACAGCACGCCTGGTCCGACAGCGCGCGGCAGAAGATCCTCGGCAGCGTGAATTATGTCGAGAACACGGCGAATATCGCTGGCGTCGCCTATCGCCCGGAGGAAGCGCGCTTCTACCCGACCGAGGAAGAATTGGTATGGGCGCAGGAAACCGGGATAGCCCTCGGCGGGCGGCCCCTGATCCTGTGGGCCGTTGGAGGCTCTGCCATCCACAAGAAATACCCCTGGGCGCATATCGCCATGACGCAGCTCGTCATGCAGACCGGTGCGCGCATCATCTGCGTCGGCGCGCCTGAGGACCAGCTCATCGAGGTCGGTGTCGCCTGGGCCTACCTGCAGGCGAACGGGATGGAAGCCGAGGAGCTTCAGGCGATCGAGGACGAGCACGGCGACAAAGCCCTGCAGGTCATGGCCGGGAAGATGAAGGATATCGCCGGTTACGACCCGATCGTCTTCCGCTGCGGCGCCTGGTCGATCCGCCAGACCATGGCGATCAGCCATATCGCGGACTGCGTGGTCGGGCCGGAGACGGGCGTCTTGAACGCGGTTGCCATGCGTGACGTGCCCAAGGTGGTCATGCTGTCCCATTCGAGCCACGAGAACCTGACGCGGGACTGGATCAACACGACGGTGCTTGTCCCCGAGGTCGATTGCTATCCCTGCCACCGGCTGCACTACAGCTTCGTACACTGCCACGAATCCGAGGATGCGCCAGGCGCCGCCATTTGCGCCGCGTCGATCGACCCGCGTATCGTCTTCGAAGCGGTCGCGCAGCACCTGTCCCAGAGCCTGAGCGGAGCCGCCTGATGGCCCAGTCCTATTCCAACCTCACCGCCAGCAAAGCGACGCTGGGCTCGATCAAGGCGTGGGTGAACTACGCCGAGATCGACGCCGACGAGGTGCTGTTGGAAGCGGAACAGTGGATCTACAAGCGCCTGCGCATCGAGGACATGATCGCGATCACGACCGGAACCATGGCCATCGGCACGGACACCGTGTCGAAGCCGACGCGCTGGCGGGGCACGATGTCCTTCACCATCACCGGTACCGACAAGGCAAGTCTCAAGCGCAAGGAGGCGGGCGAAGTCGAGAACGCTTTCCAGTACGACGGCACCAGCGTTCGCGTGAACGAGAAGCCGACGCGGTACTACGGCCTCGCCTCATCCTTCCAGCTCGATAGCCCACCGGACAAGGCCTACCCCTACCGCATCGTGCATTACGCCGCACTCGCCCCCCTCACATCCTCGAACGAGACCAACGCGCTAACGGATGCGCACCCGCGGCTGTTGAGGGCGGCCTGCCTGATGCAGGCCAACGAGATCCTGAAGAACCCGGAGGAGCGCGCCTATTGGCACGCAATCGCGCAAGACGCGGTGCGCGAGGCGAACATCGAAGACGACCTGAACCTGATGGGCGCCGAGCTGGAAGCGGTCCTGGAGTAAGCCATGACAAGCACCTTTACAGATTCACTCCAGCTCGAAGAGATCGGCACGGGCGACGACGAGAACACCTGGGGGGTGAACCTCAACCGCGCGCTCCAGGACGCCGACGACGCCATTGCCGGCACGCTGTCTCTGAGTGTCGCGGGCGGTGTGGATGTCACGCTCACCGACCCCGACCAGATGCGCTACGCGGTGCAGAACTACACCGGGACGCTGACGGCGAACATCAACGTCATCGTGCCCGCGAGGTCGAAGCTCACCCTGGTCTACAACAACACGGCCGGCGCCTATACGCTGACGGTCAAGACCAGCGCGGGAACCGGCATTGCGGTGCCGCAAGGAGAGCGCCGCTGGCTGTGGTGCGACGCCACCAATGTCGAGAACGCCACGACCTCGATCGGCGCGACGGAGGTCGCGGACTCGGACTTCACCATCCAGGACAATTCCGACGCGACCAAGCAGGCGAAGTTCGAAGCCTCCGGCATCACCACGGGCACGACACGGACTTTCACCTTCCCCGATGCCTCGACAACGATCGTCGGTCACGATGCGACACAGACGCTGACGAATAAGACTCTGACCGCGCCGATCATCTCGTCGATCTCGAACACCGGAACGCTGACGTTACCGACCAGTACTGACACGCTGGTGGGCAGAGCGACGACGGACACGCTGACGAATAAGTCGCTCGCGCTTGGCTCGAACACGCTGACCGGCACGCTTGCCCAGTTCAACACGGCGGTGACGGATGCCACCCTGGCTTCCCTCACCGGCTCGGAGACGCTGACGAACAAATCTCTCACCGCGCCGACCATTACCGGCTCCTGGACCGCGACGGGCGCGACCTGCGCCGATCTCGGCACCGTCACCACGATGGACCTCAACGGTGGCACCATAGATGG
>CAZVDW010000362.1:0-5235 GCA_964625645.1 uncultured Rhodospirillaceae bacterium | reverse complement strand
ACCGTTCGACAGCATGAGCGAGGATGCGGCGCACCAGTTCTTCGCCGACGGCATTGCCGAGGACATCATCACGCGCCTGGCCCGTTTTCCCGATATCGGCGTCATCGCGCGCAACTCATCATTCCAGTACAAGGGCGAGGCGGTGGACGTACGCGCTGTCGCCGATGCGCTTGGCGCCACCTACGTCCTCGAAGGCAGCGTGCGGCGCTCGGAAGACGACATCCGCGTCATCGCCCAGCTGCTCGACGCGACAGACGGCACCCACCTCTGGGCCGAGACCTACGACCGCGATCTCTCGGCCGGCAGCGTCTTCGAGATTCAGGACGACATCACCGAGCGCGTTGTCGGCGCCATCGCCAGCGGCGACAGCGTTATCTCGCTGGCCGTGGTCAACGCTTCGGAAGGCAAGGCCCCGGCCGACCTGGCGAGCTACGAATGCGTGCTTCTTGCTTATGAATATTGGCGGGTTACCACGCCGGATGTGCACCTTGACGTTCGCACCTGCCTTGAACATGTCGTGCGCGAAGAGCCGGAATACGCGGAAGCATTGGCATTGCTCTCGGCCATTGCGCTCGACGAATATCGCTACGACTACAACCCGCGATCCGACAAGCCGCCACCGCTTGACCGAGCTTTAACCTTTGCCCAGCAAGCTATCGATATCGACCCCATGTCTGCGGAAGCGCACCTTGCCTTGGCCTCCGCCGCCTTCTACCGCCACGATATGGGAATATTTCATGTCGAAGCCGATCGTGTCGTCGAACTCTCACCCAATGACGCTCTCAGGCTTGCGTCGATCGGTATCCTTGTGGCCTACAGTGGCAAATGGGAGCGCGGCATGTCGCTCATGGCGAAAGCGATCGAGCTGAACCCGCACCACCAGACTTGGTACTATTTCGCGTATTTTTACGATGCGTACAGGCAGGGGCTCGACGAGGAGGCCCTGGCCGCTGCTCAGAAAGTCAATATGCCCGGGTTTTTCTGGGCCCACCAGATCCTGGCGGCGGCTTACGCCCAGCTCGGCATGGCGGAAGAAGCGACCGCTGCGATCTCAGCTTTGCTGGAATTGTATCCCGGCTACACGATGGAAGACATGATCGGTATGCACCGCGCATGGAACCATGACGATGACCTGATCGAGCGCATAGCCGACGGCTTGCGCAAGGCTGGCTTGCCTGAGGTCGCGGACTAGGCCGGCAGCGTGAAAGCGCCCAGCCTTGACCGCCGCCTCGTGCTGACCGGCTTGCTCTTGCTGGCCGGCATCGCCGCCGCGCTGTGGTGGCTGCTCTGGCGCGAGCCCGAGCCGCGCATCGACATCGCCGACGCGTCGTTGGTCGCCTCGGGTGGCGCCCTTTATGGCGAGCATTGCGCGGCCTGTCATGGGGCTGAGCTGGAAGGCGCACCCGCTTGGCAGGAGCCGCTCGACGACGGCACTTACCTGGCGCCGCCGCATGACAAGACCGGGCACACCTGGCACCACCCGGACGCGCTGCTCTTCGCCATCGTCAAACATGGCGGCCAGTCCCAGGCGCCGGCCGGTTTCACCAGCACCATGCCGGGCTTCGAGGGCGTGCTCGACGACCACGATATCGCCGCCGTGCTCTCCTTCATCCAAAGCCGCTGGCCGGCGGACATCCTCGACGACCGTGCGCGAAACCTGGAGCCTGGGATTTGAGGCTCAGGCCTCGTCGGCGCTGAAAACCCAGACCGAAACCTTCTCGCTGCGTCCGCGCAGCTCGTGCCGGCCGCCTTCGCGAAAGCCGTCGAGCAGGCGCTCGGCTTCGCCGCCCGCCTGCCGGCGCACCGCATCGACAAAGGCGCCGCTGGCGACGATGCCGCAGTCGAGCTTGCGGGTCAGGCCTTCGAGCCGGCTGGCGGTATTCGTGGTATCGCCGATGACGGCGAATGCCATGTTGCGCTCGCTGCCGATGTCGCCGAGCACGGCTGGGCCGAAGTTGAGGCCGACGCCGATGCGCACCGGCTTCTCGCCGACCTCGACGCGCTCGGTGTTCCAACGCGCCAGCGTGTCGTGCATGCCGCGGGCGCAGCGCAGCGCATCGACGGCATCATGGTCGCCGGGATCGGGCACGCCGAAGGTTGCCAGCAAGGCGTCGCCGATAAATTTCTCCATGACGCCATCATGCGCAAACACTTCCTCTTCCATGCGGCTGTGGAATTCGCGTAGCAGCAGCATGGTCATTTCCGGCGATTGGCTCTCCGAGATCTGCGTGAAGCCAACAATATCGGCGAAAAGCACGGCAACGTTCTGCCGCCGCACCGGCCCCAGCGGCTGGTCCCGCTGCGCCAGCTCCTCGACCAGCTTGGGCGAAAAGTAGCGTGACAAGTTCGAGCGTGCCTGGGCGGTATCGCGGAACACCTTGAAGGCGGCCGCCATGTCGCCGACCTCGTCCCTGCGGTTCTGCGCCGGCAGCTCGACGGAAGTGTCGCCGGAGGCTAGGCGGACCAGCGCATTGGTCATATCGACCAAAGGCTGCACCACCCGCGGCGTGACGTAGAAGACGATGATCGAGATGGCGCCCGAGACGGTGGCGGCGATAACGATGAGCAGAAGTATCTGGCCGCTGCCGATGGCGTCCCGGGCGCGCGAGCCGTCGCTGGTGCTGGCGGCTTGCGCACCATCGACCAGGCCGCGGGTAACGGCGCCAAGCCGGGCGGCGATCTCGGTTCCGGCGTGCAATGCCTCACTCGCCGCCGCCGTGCGCTCGAGCTCTTCATGACGCAGGTCGAAGAGGTTTCCCGCTTCGCCGCCAAAGCCAATCAAAGCGTGAGCGACCTGATCCAGCTGACCGTATTGGGGAGCGGAAAGTTGCTTGCGCAACACTCTTGTCATTCTGCTCCGCGCCGCCACGAATCGCTCCCTCAAGGGCTCGATCATGCGGCGATCCGAGACGCCGCTGGCTTCATTGAGCAGCCCGCCGGCCAGGTTCGCCTCGGCTCTGACGGTGAGCAAGGCGCTCAGCCTCACCACCCCGTGGTCGACCAGTGTGGTAATCGCCGTCTGGCCTTCGCGCACCGCTTCCTCGGCGGTGATGACCACATCGAAGACGGCATCGTCGATGACACCGACGAGCGTCAGGATCAGTCTTTCGTGCGCGGCCCTGATGTCCCCGGCCAGGGCTGCGACCGTGACCGCTTCCGCCTCTCCGGCCGTCTCGTCGAGACCCGAAAGCTCGCGCCGGCGCAGGCGGAATATGTTGTCCGTCGCCAGGCCCTGGCGCAGCAGGTCTCGCGCCTGCCTCTGCACGCGCGCCTTCTCCGGCGAATCGGGAAGCGCTTCGAGGTCGCGCATGATGCCGTCGGACGCTGCCACGAACTGTTCGTATACCGGCTCGATCAGATCGCGGTCGGAAATCATCGCCACCTGGGCCAGCAGGCCCGCCGCGTAATTGGCCGCGGCCTTGATCTCGAGCAGATGCTGCGCCCGGGCGACGCCGCCATCGACCAGCTGCGTCATGCGCAAGGCGGTGTCGCGCGAGACCGCCTCGCTGCTGATGATGGTGTCGAACGCGGCGTCGTCGATCAACGGCTCCAGCGTCTCCAGAGCTTGGCGATGGATGGCCGCCAATTGCGCCAGGGAGTCGCGCATCCTCGCCCGCAAAGTCAGCCGGCTCTCGACTACCACATCCAGGTGCGAAAGATTTGCCGCGATCTCGGTCTGCAGGGACTGCAGTTCCGTCAATGCCGCCTGATCGACCGCCGTTGCCTCCAGCTCCAGCGACAGCGCCCGGAGCTTCCGCTCGGTGGCGGCCAGAATCCTGCGCGCCTGCGCCCGGCCGCTCTGCGACTCGCTTGCCATCAAGGTCGGAGCCGATGCCGTTATCTCGGCAACTTCCGTGGCGATGGCGTGGGCTCTCGATATCGAAGGCACGGTGGACACCGTAATGCGCGAGACGGCGCTGTCGATCTCCAGGAACGCCAGCCAGGCAATGACGCTGGCGGTGATCGTCATGGCGATCATGGCGCCGAAAGCGGCGAGAAGCTCGGCCTTGATGCCGAACCGCCTGCCGCGCCTGGCGACAAGCTCGACCACCTGCCCGGCAGCGGCGCCGGGCCCGGACTCCGCAGCGAGCTGGCTCACGGTCTCATACCGGCCGACATCATCCGTCACCCTCGTCGAGCCGCTGGAAGCGCCCTTCGGGTCCGATCACGGTCAGGAAAACCTGGTCCAGGCCCTGGTTGTCGGACGAGCCGAAAACCATCGCCAGCCCGCCCAGGTCGAACTCTCCGATGTCATAGATTGTCGCTATCAGCGTCCGGCGCGTGATCTCCGGGCCGGCGACTTGCAGGGCTTCGACAACCAGTCTGCCGATCAGATAGCCTTCCAGGGAAACGAAGCCGGGCCTGGTGTCCGGGTTCGAGGCCAATATGGCTTCGCGGTACTGCCTGACGATGGGCATGCTGCGGTCGTCGGGCAGGGGCACGACCTGGCTGACGATCACCCCTTCGCCGTCCGCGCCGAGCTCCTTGGCCAAGGCATCGCTGCCGACAAACGAGATGGTGACGAAACGGGCCTCGAGGTCGAAGCGCCGCGCCAGCTTGATGAATGTCGCGCAAGGCTTGTAGGCGCCAACCATCACCACGGCCTCGGGCCGGCTTCTGCGGATGGCCAGAAACGCGGTCTTTACGGCGGTGGTGTTGCGCATGTAGGTGCCTTCGGCGACCAGCGCCATGCCGCGCCGATCCAAGGCCTTGATCACGCCGGCAAGGCCGACACGCCCGAACGAATCGTCTTGATACAGGATCGCCACCCGGCTGAGCCCGAGATCGTCGACGAGGTAGCGGATCCAGGCTTCGGTCTCCTGGTCGTAGGACGCACGAATGTTGATGACGTTGCCAAGCCGGGTGTCGCGCAGAAATCCGGCACCGGTAAAGGGACCGATGAAGGGAACGTCGGCCGCGGTGGCAATCGGCTGCACCGCCCGCGAGGTCGGTGTGCCGACCTCGCCGATCAGCGCGAAGACCTGGTCGTCATCGATCAGCCGCCTGGTGTTCCCTATCGCCCTGGTCGGCTCATAGCCGTCGTCATAGGAGACAAGCTCCAGTTCTCGGCCGTGCACCCCGCCCAAGTCGTTGGCTTCGTTGAAGGCGGCGAGAATGCCTTCCCGGACGCCGACACCCAATGCCGATGCCGGTCCTTGAAAGGCTGCGGATTGACCGAACAGGATTTTGTCATCGCTCACGCCCGGCTCGGCCAAGGCAGGCCCGAACAATCCC
>CAZVDW010000361.1:0-1587 GCA_964625645.1 uncultured Rhodospirillaceae bacterium | reverse complement strand
GCTCGTGGCCACTGTCGCCAGGCACAGCGCCGCCGCGGTCAGGCGACGGAGCGTGGGGTTCAGGCGGGGCCGGGTCAGAGTCATTGCAAGCCTCGTTGGCGAATTATGGTGCGCTGACATGCTAATCCCGTGCCATTCGCGGGAACTCGGCAAGGCCTTGATTCTTGCGGCTTTCGCCCGGTGTGACGAGCAGCCTGGCGGCCTTGCCCGGCAATTTGCGACCGGTTTCGCCATCTTATCCAGGCAAGAACTGCCCGCCGGCGGGCAATCATTAAGCGCTTCTTAACCTGCAGCTGAGAGCCTTGGCGCCGTCTCGATGGGAATGCCATGAAGATCACCAACGACAGAGTGCGAACGCTGACCGCCACCCGCCGGGGAATCCCGGGACGAGCCGGGGCGGCGGGTGGCATCGCCTTTGCGTCGGTGCTCGGCGATGCGGCGCCCTCCGAGGCCCAGGCAACCTCTGCCGCGCGGGCGGCAAGTCCGGTGGAAAGCCTGCTGACGGCCCAGGAAATGCCCAATGGCAGCCTGTCCCGGCGGCGTGCAGCGAAGCAGGGGCGCGATATTCTCGATCACCTGGACCGGATTCGCCTGGCTTTGATTTCCGGGGCCATCCCCCGCCGCGATCTCGAGCGCCTGGTGGCTTTGCTCGCCGAGCAGCGCGAACAAGCCCTCGATCCGGGTCTCGCCGCGGTTATCGACGAGATCGATCTCCGCGCCCAGGTGGAAATCGCCAAACATCTGCGTAACGATTGAGTCTTGGCATTACCGCACGGGCGGTCGTTTTGCCCCGTTGCAGAGTGAGCATCGGATTCATATACTCCGCGCCAATTCCGACTGACCGTCATAAGGGCTTGGAAAACAAGCTAGGTTCGCATGCGAGCGCAAGACAAGGGCAAGACGGGAACGAAGGCTTCGGCAACCGCGAAGTCCGGCCAGGCCATGGCCGCCGAGGTCAAACCTACGCGCGCCAAGCCGACGCACGCCAAATCCGCCAAGGCAGCGGCCAAGACTGGTACCAAAGCGGCGACCATTAACGGTGCCAGCCAGGCCAAGCCCCGCAAGCGGAACCGGACCCGCTTGCCGAAAGGCTATCGGCCGAGCGGCGACGATAAGTTCATGAACGCGCAGCAGCGGGAATATTTCCGGCGCAAGCTGGAAGACTGGCGGGCTGAGCTTCTGGCCGAGACGCGTGGCACGATCCATAATTTGCAGGAAAACAGCACGCAGGAGTCCGATATTGCCGACCGCGCCTCGATCGAGACCGATCGCCTTCTCGAACTGAGAACACGCGATCGTGAACGCAAGCTGTTGTCGAAGATCGACGCCGCCTTGGAGCGGATCGAGGACGGCAGTTACGGCTATTGTATCGAGACGGGCGATCCGATCAGTCTCAAACGGCTTGAGGCGAGGCCGATCGCCACGCTCGGCATTGATGCCCAGGAGCGTCACGAGCGGCTGGAGAAGACCTACCGCGACGACTGACCGTCGCTTGATCGAGCCCCAGCCTGCCTTCGCTTAGAACGGATTTATGATGTCGAGCACCTGGGCGCCATAGCGCGGCTGCTGCACGTCCTGGATCTGACC
>CAZVDW010000360.1:0-2434 GCA_964625645.1 uncultured Rhodospirillaceae bacterium | reverse complement strand
CCGGCACGTACAAAGGACACTGCCTCCAGCGCCGCATCGCGCACCGCCAGCACGTCCATGCCATCGCAGGCGATGCCCGGTATGCCGTAGCTTTCCCCGTGGCGGTGAAATTCGGTCTCCGCCGCCGCGCGGCTGACGGCCGTGCCCATGGCGTACTGGTTGTTCTCGATGACGTAGACCACCGGCAGCTTCCACAGCGCCGCCATGTTGTAGGCCTCGTGCACCTGGCCCTGGTTGGCGGCACCGTCGCCGAAATAGGTCAGGCAGACGCGGTCGCTTTCACGGTATTTCAAGGCGAAGGCGAGCCCCGTGCCGAGCGGCACCTGGGCGCCGACAATGCCGTGTCCGCCCCAAAAGCCGTCATCGGGCGAGAACATGTGCATCGAGCCGCCCTTGCCTTTGGAGACACCGGTGCCGCGCCCCGTCAGCTCGGCCAGCACCCGCTTTGGCTCGACGCCGCGGGCGATGGCATGGGCATGGCAGCGATAGCTGGTGATCACCGGATCTTCCGGTCCGATGGCCTGTTCGGCGCCGATTACAACGGCTTCCTGACCGATATAAAGGTGACAAAAGCCACCGATCAGCCCCATGCCGTAAAGCTGGCCGGCCTTTTCCTCGAAGCGGCGGACCATCAACATGTCGCGATAATAGGTGAACAGGGTCTCGCGATCCGTTGCGGCCGCCGCTGCCGCCAGTTTCGGCTTCGATTTTGGCGCTGCCATTCCACTTCCCGGTTATTGGTGCGGCTCGCCGCACGATATTGGCACCGAACCGAAAATAGTGCTTGGCCGGCATTGCGGCAAGCGTGCCCGGGTTAAGGCTGCCCGGGTTCCTCCAACACCAGCAGATCCTCGCGATGGCCTAGGTTGAGCACGGCACCTGCCCGTTCTTCGAGTAAATCGGGGTCCAGGCTCTCAGGACGCAGCATGACCACCCGATTCTCCAGCCGACGCCGTTCCGCGCTGGCCACGGCCACCTGCTTGGCCAATGTGGCGATATCTCCCTCAAGCCGCATCCAGGCCAAAATGCCCCGCTCGCCATTTACCATGTGATAACCGAGATAGAGCGCTGCGGCGAGCAACAGCGCAGGCATCGCGGCGCGGCGCATTCGCCGCCCCGAGGCCGTGCGAGCGTTGCCCCGTGCCACTACCATCAGCTCCCCGCGAAAGCTCCACGCCCGGCATAGCGCGCCGCTGCGCCCAGTCGCTCCTCGATGCGCAGGAGCTGGTTGTATTTCGCCAGACGGTCGCTGCGCGACAGCGAGCCGGTCTTGATCTGCCCGCAATTGGTCGCCACGGCGAGATCGGCGATGGTGGTGTCCTCGGTCTCGCCGGAGCGGTGCGAGAGCACGGCCCGGTAACCCGCCCGATGCGCGGTCTCGACGGCCTCCAGGGTCTCGCTCAAGGTGCCGATCTGGTTGACCTTGATCAGAATCGCGTTGGCCGCGCCCTTCTCGATGCCCTGGCGCAGGCGGACCGGATTGGTCACGAAGAGGTCGTCGCCGACCAGCTGCACTTTATCGCCAAGCGCTGCGGTCAGACCGACCCAGCCATCCCAATCGTCCTCGTCGAGCGGATCCTCGATCGAGACGATGGGATAGCTTTTGGCCAAATCACCGTAATAGGCACTCATCGCGGCGGCATCGAGAACCCTGCCCTCGCCCGCCAGATCGTATTCGCCGTTGCTATGGAACTCGCTGGCGGCCGAATCGAGCGCGAAAGCAATGTCCTCGCCCGGCCGGTAGCCGGCGGCCTCGATGGCCCGCAGGGCATAGTCCAGCGCTTCGGCATTGCTGCCGAGGTTCGGTGCGAAGCCGCCCTCGTCACCCACCGCGGTCATATGGCCCGCCTCGGCGAGCAGCTTTGCCAGGGCATGAAAGACCTCCGCGCCCCAGCGCAGCGCTTCGGCCAGGCTCGGCGCGCCCAGGGGCACGATCATGAACTCCTGCAAATCCAAGGAGTTGTCGGCATGGGCGCCGCCGTTGACGATGTTCATTAAGGGCACCGGCAGGGTGTGGGCGAAGCTGCCGCCGACATAGGCATAGAGCGGCAACCGCGCTTCTTCAGCCGCCGCCTTGGCGGTGGCCAGGCTCACCCCCAAGAGGGCGTTGGCGCCGAGCCGGCTCTTGTCCTCCGTGCCGTCGAGGCTCACCAGAAGGTGGTCGATGGCGACCTGATCCTCGGCATCGCGTCCCGACAGGGCGTCGAATATCTCGCCATTGACGCCCGCCACGGCGTTGCGCACGCCCTTGCCGCCATAGCGCTTGGCGTCGCCGTCGCGCAGCTCCACAGCCTCGTATTTGCCGGTCGACGCGCCGGACGGCACCGCCGCCATGCCGATGGCGCCGGTTTCCAGCTCGACCTCGACCTCGACCGTCGGGTTGCCGCGACTGTCGAGGATCTCACGTCCGCGGATGTCGATAATGGCGGTCATG
>CAZVDW010000359.1:0-9329 GCA_964625645.1 uncultured Rhodospirillaceae bacterium | reverse complement strand
GGCTCTGGTGCTGTTTGCCGTGCTCATAGACCGTGAGGCGATCTCCATGCGGCCGGTGGCCTGGGCCGCCTTTCTGGTGCTCCTGTTGCGTCCGGAAAGCCTGCTCGGCGCCTCCTTCCAGATGTCCTTCGCGGCTGTCATCGCGCTGGTCGCCTTTTACGAGGCGGTCAGGCGTTGGCGGCCGGTCACCGACTGGGCGCCGGGCCCGGGCCGGCGAATGTTGCTTTATATCGGCGCGGTTGCCGCGACGACGGTGGTGGCAAGTCTGGCGACGGCACCCTTTGCCGCCTTTCATTTCGGGCGCGTCGCCAGCCTCGGCCTGGTGGCAAACCTCTTAGCCGTGCCGATCACGGCGCTTTGGATCATGCCGTGGGGCCTGCTCGGCCTGCTGCTCATGCCATTCGGTCTGGAAAGCCTGGCCTTGCTGCCGATGGAGTGGGGCATTGCCGCGGTCGTCGCCGTGGCCCGGGCTTGTGCCGCCTTGCCGGGGGCCGTGACCCTGGTGCCGGCCTGGCCTGTTTCCGGCCTCGGTCTGATTGTCTTGGGTGGGCTCTGGCTGTGCCTGTGGCGGCTGCGCTGGCGCTGGCTCGGCCCGGCGGCGATGGCCGCGGGCTTGCTTGTGGCCTTCGACACGCGGCCACCCGACCTGCTGGTGGATGAGAGCGGGCGGCTGTTCGCGGTGCGTGGCGGGGATGGCCGTCTGGCGCTGTCGAGCCGGCGCGTGGCGACCTTCGTCGGCGACAATTGGCTGCGGCGTGCGGGGCAGGATAGGTCGCCGGCCTGGCCGGGCGCTGGCGAAAGCTGGCCCGACGGCAGCCTGCGCTGCGACGGCCTGGGCTGCCTTTACCGGCCTGTCGCCGGCCCGACCATCGCCCTGATCAAGGATCCGCGCGCCATCGCCGAGGACTGCGCGGCGGCCGATATCCTGGTCAGCCTGGTGCCTGTTCGCAGGGCCTGCAGCGGCCGCCCGTTCATCGATCGCTTCGATCTTTGGCGCCACGGCGCGCATGCAGTCTGGCTGAATGGCCGCGACCAAGCACCGTTAATGCGACGGGCGGTCGA
The DNA here is from genome assembly GCA_964625645.1 of uncultured Rhodospirillaceae bacterium. Classification (GTDB taxonomy): domain Bacteria; phylum Pseudomonadota; class Alphaproteobacteria; order UBA7887; family UBA7887; genus UBA7887. Next base: position 8,267 of record CAZVDW010000359.1, on the reverse strand, counting down.
TTCCCGCCGTGGGCGGCCCTGGGCGCGTGATCTCAGTAGTGGCGGATAAGGCCGACCAGGCGACCCTGCACCTTGACCCTGTCGGGGCCGAAGATGCGCGTCTCGTAGGCCGCATTGGCGGGCTCCAGCGCCACCGACTTGCCCTTGCGGCGCAGGCGCTTGAGGGTGGCCTCGTGGTCGTCGACCAGGGCCACGACGATATCGCCGTTGTCGGCCGTGTCGCTGCGCCGGATAACCGCCACGTCGCCATCGTGAATGCCTGCCTCGACCATCGAATCGCCGGCAATTTCCAAGGCATAGTGCTCGCCGCGCCCGAGCATCGAGGGCGGGATATCGACGGAGCGCTCCGGCTCGCTCAAGGCCTCGATCGGCGTGCCGGCGGCAATACGGCCGAACAGGGGCAGCGACACCGCAGAGGCATCCGCCGCCACGGGCTTGCTGGCGAAATTGGGCCGCACCACCTTGGCGCCGCCCGCTGCACCGGATTTGGCGGCGGCACCCGAATCCTCGGGCGCCTTGAGCACTTCGAGGGCACGCGCGCGATGGGGCAGGCGGCGAATGAAGCCGCGTTCCTCAAGCCCCGTTATCAAGCGGTGCACGCCCGACTTGGAGCGCAGGCCCAAGGCCTCCTTCATTTCCTCGAAGGAGGGCGAGATACCCGTCTCCTCAAGCCGCTGATTGATGAACACCAATAGCTCGTGCTGCTTGCGAGTCAACATGACACCACCGCCACAACATCTGGAACAAAACCAAAACGTAGCCACATGTTCTAGTTTGGTTCCGCGGCGCTGTCAAGCGGCTCAGAAGCTCACCGCGCCGCCGGGGAACATCAGCACATCGACCATGTCGCCGGCTTCGGCGGCCGGCGCGTGGGGCGGGCGCACGATCAGCGCATCGGCGCTCGCCAGTGACCACAGCATGGAGCTGTCCTGGACGGTGAAGGCTTCCGCCTCGAGGGCGCCGTCTTCGGCGCGGCGCAGATGCGCCCGCACATAGTCCTGGCGGCGGTCGTTGGCGCGCAAGCCGGCGGCGAGGCGCGCCTGGCGCAGGTCGTCCGTGGCCGTCAGGCCTTGCATCGCGGCCAGGGCGGGGCGCATGAAGACCAGGGCGCAGACCAGGGCGGACACCGGATTGCCGGGCAGGCCGACGAACGGCGTGCCGAGCAGGCTGCCGAACAGCAAGGGCTTGCCGGGACGGATGGCGATACGCCAGAAGTCGACATCCAGGCCCTGTTCGCCGAGCACCTTGGCGACCAGGTCGTGATCGCCGACCGAGACCCCGCCGGTGGTCACCAGCATGTCGTTGCCCAACGCGCCTGCCGCCATGGCGCCAAGGGCTTCGGCATCGTCGGGGGCGATGCCGAGCACCACTGGCTCGGCGCCGCAAGCCGTCACGACAGCGGCCAGCGCCAGGGAGTTGGAGCTGACGATCTGGCTTGCGCCGATGGGATCGCCCGGCATGACGACCTCGTCGCCGGTGGCGAGGATGGCGACGCGCGGGCGCCGCCGCACCGCCAGCCAGGGCCAGTTCATGGCCGCCGCCAGGGCCAGGTGGCGGGCCGTCAGCAGGGTGCCTGCCTCGAGGCCCACATCGCCGTCGCGAAAATCGAGGCCGGCGCGGCGGATATGCCGGCCAAGCCGGGCCGGCTCCTTGAAAGTGATCTGGTCGCCTTCGACGTCGGTGTCCTCCTGCATGATGACGCTGTCCGCGCCCGCCGGCACTGGCGCGCCGGTAAAGATGCGCACGGTCTCGCCGCCACCGACGTTGCCGTCATAGCTGCCGCCGGCCGCCGATTCGCCGATTCGCCGCAAGGTGACAGGCACCTCGGCGACATCCGCGGCGCGTACCGCATAGCCGTCCATGGCCGAGACGTCGGCCGGTGGCTGGGTGCGCCGGGAGACCACGGCCTCGGCAAGCACGCGCCCCAGCGCTTCGCCGATAGGCACCTGTTCGGCGGGCAGGAGCGGCATGGCACCGATCACCCTGGCCAGGGCGTCGGCAACGGATATCAAGTCAGTCGGCATCGTAGGTTCCCGATTCGCCGCCGGATTTATGGCGCAGGCGCACGTGCTCGATACGCATGCCCCTGTCGACGGCCTTGCACATGTCATAGACGGTCAGCGCCGCGACGGAAGCGGCGGTCAGGGCCTCCATCTCGACTCCCGTTCGGCCCTTGAGCTTGCAGGTTGCGCTGATGTCGACGGCGTTGTCCGCCTCGACGCAGACGAGGTCCACCGCCACGGAAGTCAGCGCCAGCGGGTGGCAGAGCGGGATCAGCTCCGGCGTCTTTTTCGCCGCCATGATGCCGGCCAGGCGGGCAACGCCGAGCACATCGCCCTTCTTGTGATCGCCGGCCATGATCATGGCCAGGGTCTCGGGCGCCATCAGCACTCGGGCCGCGGCCACTGCCACGCGCTCGCTCTCGTCCTTGGCGCCGACATCGACCATCAGCGCCTTGCCCTCGGCATCGAAGTGGGTGAAGTCGGCCATCTCAGCTCACCTCTTCAGGCGCCAGCAAGGCGCGCACCGCGGCGCTCACGTCGGCCTGGCGCATGAGCGATTCCCCGATCAGAAAGCGCTGCACCCCGGCACGCCGCATGCGCGCGATATCGGCCGCTTTGGCGATGCCGCTTTCGCACACCACCTGGCGCCCGGCGGGCAGCAGCGGCGCCAATTGCTCGGTCGTTGCGATATCCACGGCAAGGGTCTTGAGATTGCGGTTGTTGACCCCGATCAAGGGGCTTGCGAGATGGGCCAGGGCGCGCTCCAGCTCCGCTGCGTCGTGGACCTCCACGAGAACCGCCATGCCGAGCTCGGCCGCGGCCGCTTCCAGCTCCCGCGCCTGGCCGTCGGCGAGCGCCGCCATGATCAGCAGAATGCAGTCGGCGCCGAGCAGGCGGGCCTCTACCACTTGGTAGGGGTCGAGCATGAAATCCTTGCGCAGCGCCGGCAGCGAGACCGCCTGGCGCGCCGCCGTCAGGTAGCCATCCTGGCCCTGGAAATAGGGCCTGTCGGTGAGGACGGAAAGACAGCTCGCGCCAGCGTCGGCATAAGCGCGGGCGAGGGCGGGGGGATCGAAATCGGCCCGGATCAGGCCCTTGCTGGGCGAGGCCTTCTTGATCTCGGCGATCAGGCCGATGCCGCCTGCGGCAGTGGCTGCGTCGAGCGCGCCGATGAAGTCGCGCGGCGGCGACGTAGACCCCAGCTCCGCGAGCAGTTGCGCCAGCGGCCGTGCCGCCTGGCAGGCGCGGATATGCTCGCGCTTGTCGTCGCAGATGCGCCTGAGAACGTCGCTCATCAGGCGCTGCTATTGCTGATGGCGACCAGCTTCGCCAGCACCTCGCGCGCCTTGCCGGCATCGAGCGCGGCGGCGGCTTGGGCGACACCCTCTGCAAGGTCAGCCGCCCGCTCGGCCACCACCAGGGCGGCGGCGGCGTTGAACACCACGATATCGCGATAGGCGCCGTGCTCGCCGTCGAGCACCGCTCGCAGCGCCGCCGCGTTCTCGTCCGGGTCGCCGCCCTTGAGCGCCGCCGGGTCGGCGCGCTCGAGGCCGGCGTCCTCGGGCGTCACGGCAAATGTGGAAACCGTGCCACCCTTCAGCTCCGCGACCTGCGAGCCGGTCGTGGTGGTCAGCTCGTCCATGCCGTCGTCGCCGTGCACGATCCAGACCCGGCTCGAGCCGAGCTTGCCCAACACTTCCGCCATGGGGCGCAGCCATTTGGCAGCGAACACGCCGATCACCTGTCGCCCGGCACCAGCGGGGTTGGACAGCGGCCCGAGCATGTTGAAGACGGTGCGCGTGCCGAGCTCGACCCGGGTGCCGGCGACATGCCGCATGGCACCGTGATGGCGCGGTGCCATCAGAAAACCGATGCCGGCCGCCGCGATGGCGCGCTCGACCAGCGCCATGTCCGCTTCGATATTGACGCCCAGCGCGGTCAGGATGTCCGCCGAGCCCGATTTCGACGACATGGCGCGGTTGCCATGCTTGGCCACGGGCACGCCGCAGGCCGCCACCACCAGCGCGGCGCCGGTCGAGATATTGTAGGTGCCCGAGGCATCGCCGCCCGTGCCGCAGGTATCGACCGTCCCGGGCGGGGCGCTGACGGCAAGGGCCTTGGCGCGCATGGCCTTGGCGGCGCCGGTGATCTCCGCGACGGTCTCGCCGCGCACGCGCAGGCCCATCAGGAAGGCACCGGCCTGGGACGGCGTCGCGTCGCCCGACATCATGATGTCGAAGGCGTCATGGGCCTCGTCTTCGCTCAACGTGGCGCCGGTGGCGAGCTTGGCGAGCAGGGGCTTGATATCGGCCATGGCGTCAGGCCGCCACGCGGCAGCCGGCCAGCGCGAGGAAGTTCGCCAGCAGGGCATGGCCGTGCTCCGAGGCGATGCTCTCGGGGTGGAATTGCACCCCGTGGATGGGGAGTGCGCGATGGCTCAGGCCCATGATGATGCCGTTCTCGGTTTCGGCGGTGATCTGCAGGACATCCGGCAGGCTGTCGCGCTCGACGATGAGCGAGTGATAGCGCGTCGCCTGGAAAGGCGAGGGGATGCCGGCGAACAGCGGCGCAGCGCCATGGCTGACCGCGCTCAGCTTGCCGTGCATCAGCACCGGCGCGCGCACGATATTGCCGCCGAAGGCCTGAGCGATGCTTTGGTGGCCGAGACAGACGCCGAGCATGGGCAGCTTGCCCGCCGCCGCGCTGACAAGATCGAGACAGATACCCGCCTTGTCCGGGTCGCACGGCCCGGGGGAGAGCACGATGGCGTCGGGATCGAGCGCGAGCACACCGGCCGGCGTGATCGCATCGTTGCGATAGACGCGGGTCTCCGCCCCCAACTCGCCAAGGAAATGAACGAGGTTGTAGGCGAAGCTGTCGTAATTATCGATTAAGACAAGCATTCTATAAGGTTATAGGCTATTTCTCAGAGCTTGTGGAACCCGATTCCGCAGGCTCCCGGGAAGCGGCCAACAAAACAGCCTGCCGTTCCGCCGTCAAGGGTCGCGGCAAGCGTGTTCAAACGGGTTCTTATCGAAGCGGCTTGGGATTATGCTGTGCGCGTGAACAAAGACGAAACAATGGCCGCCCTTGCCGCCGCCCGTGCGAAATTGCGCCCGTTGCTGCCGGGCGCGGCGCTGGTGGCGGCGGGCTTTGCCGCTGGCTGGCTGGTCGGCATTGCCGGCGGCGAGCATGCGCCTGAGGCGCTGCCCGTGCACGGCCCGCCCGAGCCCATGGCGAGCCAGGCCATGGCGGCGCCCTACGTGCCCGCGACGCCCGAGCGCGTGATCGCCGCTGCCCTGGCGCCGCTGCCCGGCACGCCGGCCTATCGCTTTCGCGCCCGCGAAGTCGCGCCACGGCCGGCCATGAGCCTGCCGCGAGAGCAGGCGGCGAACCTTGGCCGGGTCTTCGAGCCGGATACCGAGCAGCCACGGCAAGCCGGGCCGCCGGCGCCACGGGTCGCCGTGCTGATCGACGATATGGGCCTGCTGGAAGGCGCGACGCGCAAGGCCATCGCGCTCGACCCCGCGGTCTCCATGGCCTTCCTGCCTTACGCGCGCAACTCGGCCGCGCTCGCCCGCGAAGCCTTGGCGGCCGGCCACAGGGTGTTGCTGCACATGCCCATGGAGCCGGCGGGGATCGCCGATCCGGGGCCGAACGCGCTTCTGGTGGGCATGGCGGCGGCGGAGATTCGCACCCGCCTGACGACTGCCTTCGACAATGTGCCCGGCGCCATCGGCCTCAACAACCACATGGGCAGCCGCTTCACCTCGGACGCCGCCGCCATGGCCAGCGTCATCGACGTGGTGGCCTCGCGCGGCCTGATGATCCTCGATTCCATGACCACGCCCGCCAGCGTGGTGGGGCAGCTCGCCCGCCCCTTGGGCGTGCCGAGCGGCGCCCGCGACGTCTTCCTCGACAACGACCGCGACGCCGCCGCCATCGCCCGCCAGCTCGCCGAAGCCGAGCGCATCGCCCGCAAATCCGGGCTGGCGGTGGCCATCGGCCACCCCTACGACGAGACCATAGAGGCCATCCGCCACTGGCTGCCAAGAGCGCGGGCCAGGGGCATAGAGCCCGTGCCGATCGATTTCGCCGCCAAGCCAGCGCTGACGCTCACGGCGCAGGTGCGGTGAACGGCGCCAATCCGGAATTGGGGAAGGCGTCCCTGAATTCTCGTATCGAGCCACTCCTGCCCTGGAACCGGAACCATGTCACAATCTGACGCCGCGAAACTGCGGATCACGCTCCTGGATCTCGATCCCGCTCCCTGGCGGCGGATCGAGGCACGCCTCACCCTGACCCTGAAAGGTCTCCACGACGCCATCCAGGCCGCCTTCTGCTGGTACGACTACCACCTGTGGGAGTTCAGCGCGGGAGGCAAGCGCTATGGCCCCGCAGCGCAGATGGGCTGGGGCGTCGACCCCGTTCTGTTGGCCCGCAACAAGAGGCTTGGCGCCCTGATCGAGAAAGGCGTGACAAGGTTCGACTACACCTACGATTTCGGTGATGACTGGCGCCATGCCATCGAAATCCTCGACCTCCATGCCGTCGCCGACGACCAGCGCCTGCCCCGCTTCGTCGACGGCAAGCACCGTGCCCCGCCAGAGGATATCGGCGGCCCGCCCGGCTACGAACACTTCCTGGAAATCCTCCACGATCCGGATCATCCCGAATGGGAGGATTACGAGCACCTGATCGACGACCCCATCCACGGCCCCTTCGATCCAGACGATATCCAGCTCGAAACCATCAACGCCCTCATGAGCCGCGTCGCGCGGCGCAAGCGCGCAAGACCGAAGGCGTGACCCAGAGCGCTTTGCGGTTAGGCGGAACCGGCTTGACCGGTCGCAGCAGTTGGTCGTGAAGAATGCGTTTCAGCGCGACAATTGAGTCTCGTGTCCCCATAACTCCAGCTCGCCGAAGCCGAGCGCATCGCCCGCAACACCGGCCTGGCCGTGGCCATCGGCCACCCCTACGACGAAACCATCGAGGCCATCGCCCGCTGGCTGCCGCAGGCGCGGGCCAGGGGCATAGAGCCGGTGCCGATCGATTTCGCCGCCAAGCCGGACAAATGCGGGGACAGGATATCTATTACTTCTGCCCAAAGGTCGAAATACATATCCTGTCCCTCGATTACTCTCGATTACTCCCTCCGCGCCGCCAAATCCCCATAGACCCCGCAGGCACCACCCACCAGCCTGATCGCCCCGCGGTTTCCTCCGTTGAGGCTTATCCGACACCTGCCGATCGAGGCTAGGCGAACCAATGCCCGCGCAACGGCAGGCGTCCGACAACCCTTCACAAAGTCAATTCGGGTTCCAACAACGGTCAAATCATCAAATCGGGGCTGCGGAATGACCGCAGAGCAAAATCCCTTCCATCGGTGGTCGGGTTCGCCTATGATTTGCTCCGATGCGAATGCTATCTGGGATATGTCGGTTTATTGTGCGAACTTGGGCATGATGCTCTGTAGGGCCGGATTCGCGATCGGATGCCCATTCTGCTACCAATTCTTGGCGACTGCTGGAGCCATCTGGGGAATTTCAGCCAAGAACTGTGGAATTGGGGAATGGGGCCAAATATGCCAAGATCATCGTATCAATCAATACCATCTGGGAGATATCTAGTTAGAGAAAGTGCATGAGAACTCGCTTAAACAGTTTATTGATTGTGCTTAGTGCTTGCGTACTCTTTGGTACTAGCGAACCAACTTATGCTTGGTGTTTCTTTTTTTGCGATGAATCAGAACAAGCAGCGGAAGAGTTGGTGGAGCAAGCGCAATTGCATTTTAGAAACAAAGAGTATCAAATTGTAATTTCGAAGATATCTGACGCTTTGGAGTTGATGGATAGCGAAGAATCGGAACGTCCCGTGTTTAATGGCACGGCATTATTTATTCGAGGCCAAGCAAATGCAGCCCTAGATAATCATGAGGAAGCTATTCTAGATTTTCAAGAAGCGGTAGAGATGGGTTGGTTATACGCTAATAGCTACGCTCTGTTGTCCAATCCTAAGCCAATGGCAGTACCTAAATATCTTAAAATCTTCAGTTTTTACTTCTCAAACCTCGGGAAGTCGAACGCGGCTTTCGGTAAATGCAATGAAGCACGTGATGCCTACTTGGGTGCTATTAATATTGCAAATCAGGCGCTTAATCATTCAAGTGAATTGCTCGCCAATCTAGCTGGAGGCAAAGAATTTCGCCGTGAATTTTATCCACACATCGGCTCATTCTATTTTAGCCTGGCACTCCTACACGAA
>CAZVDW010000358.1:0-4457 GCA_964625645.1 uncultured Rhodospirillaceae bacterium | reverse complement strand
AAAAAGTTGGAACTCTATGAATCACATAAATTCAACTTTGTGAATCCTGAATGTCGATTGGCCCTAGAGCATGTCAGGTTCGCTTGCGCTCACCCGCCACGCTCTATCTCTTTGGGTGCAAGCAAATGCGTCGTCGCGGGTGATTCCACCTGCTCGGGATTTACTCTATCGCTCGCGCTGCAGCATGCCGTTGATCTTCAACCCCACGATCAGGATCAACGCGCCGAGCAGCACGGTGATCAGCCCGACCGCCGGGACCATCGGCGTATAGCCGCCGATCATCTTGCCGTAGAGCCATTCGGGCGTGGTTACGTCGGCGCCGCTGGTGAAGTAGGCGAGCGGAAAGTTGCCCCACGACAGCAGGATCGCGAACAGGAAGCCGGCGAACACGCCCGGTCCCAGCAGCGGCAGCGTGATGGTTCGGAAGATCATCCAGCGCGAGGCGCCGAGGTCATAGGCGGCTTCCTCGATGGCGGCGTCATAGCCGAAGGCCTGGATCGCGATTATCAGGGTCACGATCGGCACGATCCAGACCATCTGGGCAAAGACCGTCGCCTGCCAGGACATGTCGATCCCCATCGAATTGAACCACAGCTGCAGCGCAAGCCCCAGCACCGCCTGCGGAAAGAACACCGGGATCAAGAGGACCTGTTGAAAGACCGAGCGGGCGCGCCAGTCATAGCGCGCATAGGCAAGCGCACCGAAGAAGGCGAGGATCACCGAGATCAGCGCAACGCACGCCGCCACCGACAGCGAGGTGACGAAGCTGTCCTCGATCTGCAGCGACGACCAGGTCATCTCGTACCATTTCGTCGAGGTCTTGCGGATCGGAAACAGGAAGAAGCGCGATTTCGAGATCGAGGCCAGCCCGACCGTCACGATCGGTATGTACATGACCACCAGGATCACACCGATATAGCTCGACAGCAGCCGGCGCGTCAGCGGAGAGAGGCCGCCCATGGCCTAGCGCTTCGCCAGCATGCGTTCGAGATTGATGCGGCGCATGGCGAGGAAGACGGCGCTGCCGGCGAGCACGATCAACAGCACCGAGAGCGCCGAGCCGCGTGGCCAGTTCTGCCCGAAGGTGAAGGCCGATTCGATGTCCTGGGCGATGGTGACGATAACGCCCTTGCCGAGGAATTTCGCCTCGGAGAAGGCGCCGAGCGAAATCACGAAACAGAGCAGCCCGCCGATCATGATGCCGGGCATCGCCAGCGGCAATTCGATATCGCGGAACACCCGCCAGCGCGAGGCGCCGAGGTCATAGGCGGACTCCTGGGCGTCCTTCGGCACGTTTGCCAAGCCCAGCAGGATCGGAAACAGCATGAACGGCAGATAGATGTAGACGATGCCGAAAATGACCGACGGCACGTTGTTGACCAGGCTCCCGGTCCCCACCCCGATCAGCGCCTCGAGGCCACCGTCGAGAAACCCGCCCTTGTCGAAGAACAGCACCCAGCCCTGCAGGCGGATGTTCTCGGCAACGAACAAAGGTGCCACGATCAGCAGTGTTAAGAGGTTGGCGCGCCGCGTTGACATCCGTTTCAGCGCCAGCGCCAGCGGATAGCAGATCACCAGCAGGATGACGACGGTGATCAGCGCGAGAAACAGCGACCAGCTGAACGAGATGTAGAAATTCTGCTCGACGATATCGACATAGTTCTCGATCGACGGCGCTCTTCGTATCGTGAAGCTGCCGCGCGGCATGAAGCTGTAGACCAGCACCAGCAACATCGGACCGAAGAAGCCGAGAATCAGCAGCACGATGACCGGCAGGGCCGAGACCAGCCCCTCCGACATCTTCCAGGCCGCTGTCGGCCGGTTCTGCGGGCGCCTCCCCGGGCGGTTCTGCGGCGAACCGTCGTCGTCGGCGACGCCGTGGGCGATTCCGCTCATTCGGCGAACACCATCGATTCGGCCGTCCGCCAGGTCAGCGCGACCCGATCGCCGGGCGCGCGGGTCACGGCGTCGGCGCCAAGCTCCTCGACCAGGAAGGTCATCTCGCCGCTCCTGACCTGGTACTGGATGCGCGAGCCGAGCAGGTATTCATTGAACAGCTCGCCCTCAATCCGGTTGTCCAGGGCGCCGTCCGCGCTATTGGCGATGGACATGTTCTCCGGGCGCACGATCAGCACGCCGCCGGCGAACCCGGCCGGCAGCGCGTCCGGGGCCGCGAAGCTCACACCGAGCTCCGCGCTCGCCAGCCGGCCGTCATCATTGAGGCTGACGGGGATCGAGTTTACCTCGCCCATGAACTCGGTCACGAAGCGGTCTTCGGGCTTGGTGTAGATCTTCGAGGGGCTGCCGATCTGGGCCAGTTTGCCGTCGCGCATGACGCCGATGCGGTCGGACATCACCATCGCCTCTTCGAGCGAGTGGGTGATGTAGACGAAGGTCTTGCCGGTCTCGCGCTGGATGTCCTTGAGTTCCTTCTCCAGCGTCTTGCGCAGGCGGTAGTCGATGGCCGAGAGCGGCTCATCGAAGAACAGGATCTCCGGCTCGAAGGCCAGCGCGCGGGCCAGTGCGACGCGCTGTTGCTCGCCGCCGGAGCACTGTTTGACCGGCTTGTCGTAATAGCTTTGCGGCATGTGGGAGAGCCTCAGATATCGCGTCGCGATCTCCTTGCGCTGCTTCTTCTTGATGCCCTTGCATTTGGCCGAGAACTCGACGTTCTCGCCGACGCTCATATGCGGGAACAGCGCCAGCGACTGGAAGACCATACAGGTCGGGCGCTGGTTGGCCGGCACGTCGTTGATGCGCTTGCCGCGCAGCAGGATGTCGCCGCTGGTCGGCTTGTCCATGCCCACCAGCATGCGGATCAGTGTCGTTTTGCCGGAGCCGGATGGCCCGACAATGGTGAACAGTTCGCCCTCCTCGATGTCGAGGTTGACGCCATCGACAGCGTTGAGGCTGCCGAAACTCTTCTTCAAATTCTGAAGCTGAAGAATAGGGGAGGCCGAAGCCATCTTGCGATTGCTCCCAGTATTCGGGGCTCTGTGGCGCGGGCGGTTGCCCGCCCGCGCCATTGTTCAGAGATCAGGTCCCGCGGCTACGCTTGGCCTGGGTGTAGAGGTCGTGCATCGCATCATAGTCGGGGTTGATGTCGAAATCGACGCAACGATTGACCTGCTCGGCCAGCCAACCGCCCCCATCGCCCCATTGTACGGCTTCGAGCTCGTCCTTGCTGAACTGGCTCAGCACCTCGGGCGCGCCCATCTGAACCACCGGGTTGAGCGTGCCCGGCGCCTTGGCGGCTACCTTGTAGGCGGCCTCCGGCGTGTGGCAATAGATCAGGAACGCCTCGGCCAGCGGGGTCGGGTTCGGGTTGGCGACCAGCGAGGTCACCTCGATCCAGATGATGCCGGCCTGACCCTTGGGCCGCGCCGCGGTCTTGGTCTCCTCCGGGCCCTCTTCCGGCACCACGGCGACGATCTGGGTCTCGCCCTCGAGACGGGCCGCCGAGACGGTGTAGATGCTGCCCGGGAAGGTGCCGATGATCTCGCCGGTGATCATGTCGCGCGCCAGCGCCGCCTGATCGTCGGAGACCTTCTTGGCGTTCTTAAAGAGCTTGAAGACCAGATCCCCGTAGGTCGCCATCTCGGCCTCGGTGTGCGGGCGGAACGGAGTGAAGCCGGCGGCCATGCAGGTTTCCATGATCACCCAGTTCTCATAGTCGAGAATGCCGTATTTGCCAGCCGCGCCCTCGATCATCTCCATGTAGCCGCCGCTATCGATCGTCGCCGGATCGATCAAGTCGGCGTTGACCGCCACCCCCGCTGGGCCATAGCGCTGGATCATGCCCAGGAGATGCTCTCCGCTGGTATCGAACGCCCAGTGATACGGGTACTCGAAGCCCGCCACGTTCATGTCGTAGAGCGGTGCGAACTTTTCCTTGTCGAGCGGGCGGATCAGCCCTTCCGGATAGAGCTGCTTGCGCTGCCAGGCGTTGTTCAGGTTGATCACGTCCCAGGTACTGGTACCGCCGCCGCGCAAATTGTTGACCGCCGCAGGGTCCGAGATCAGCATCTGCGCGTTGACCGATGCACCGGTCTGGCGGCTGAACGGGTCGAGCACCGGCTCTTCCGTGTAGCCTTCCCACGAATGCAGGTTGAGCTCGTTGCGAAAACCGCTCATGCCGGCCAGGTCGGCCTTTGTCTTGGCCCACAGCTCATTGGCATAGGCGGCACCGCTTGCCGCCCGCGCGCTCGAGCCGAGAAATGCCGGCGCGGCCGCGGCCGTCGCGGCAAGCGCCGCTGACTGCTTTAGAAACTGCCGGCGTGACGATGTGAAGCTCCGATGATTGTTCTTGTTGATCATGTCTTTCTCCTTGCTTTTTTCCGCCATTCCCCATTTGGCTTGCCCATTCGGCTTGCCTGCCGTGAGACTACGACCACTGAAGGCAACTCTCCAAGCAATTTTTGTCTCCGGTTCGCGTCGGATGCGGCGCGGCGGCCGCG
>CAZVDW010000357.1:0-1735 GCA_964625645.1 uncultured Rhodospirillaceae bacterium | reverse complement strand
CCCGCCTACAACCCGGAAAGCTACCTGCCGTTCAGCATCCCCGGGCTCGGCCTGCTCGTCATCTTTCTTGTCGTCACGCTGATCGGATTCCTGACCGCCAGCATTCTCGGCCGTACCCTGGTCGGCCTGGGAGAGCAACTGGTCGATCGCATGCCGGTGGTGCGCACAATCTACGGCGCGCTGAAGCAGATTTTCGAGACCGTGCTGGCCCAGTCGTCGGATTCCTTTCGCGAAGTTGTGCTGGTCGAGTACCCCCGCCGCGACCTTTGGGCGGTGGCCTTCGTCACCAGCACGACCGAGGGCGAGATCGCCGATCTCAGCGCTGAAGACCTGGTCAACATCTTCCTGCCGACCACGCCCAACCCGACCTCGGGGTTCCTGCTCTTCGTGCCGCGACGCGACGTCGTGGCGCTGGCGATGACGGTGGAGGAGGGCATCAAGCTGGTCATCTCGGGCGGCATCGTGACGCCTCCCGACACGCGTCCGGAAGAGGAGCAGGGGGACAAGAAGTTGTTTCCGCAGCGCGACGCGGAACCCCTTCAACCCGAACCCAAATAACCCACCGCCGCGTCGCGCTCGAAAAGGTAAAGCAGCACCCTGAGCGCCTGACCCCGAGGGCTGGTTAGATCGCTGTCGCGCTCCAGAATCAGCCTGGCGTCGTCCCGCGCCGTGGCCAAAAGTTCGCCGTGGGCGCCCAGGTCGGCCAGGCGGAAGGCCGGCAGGCCGCTCTGGCGAGTGCCCAGAACTTCGCCGGCGCCGCGCAGTTTGAGATCCTCTTCGGCGATGCGAAAGCCGTCCTCGGTCTGGCGCATGATCTCGAGGCGTCGCCGGGCCACCTCGCCCAGCGGTGGGGCGTAAAGCATGAGGCAGCTCGAGGCCGCCCTGCCGCGGCCCACGCGGCCGCGCAACTGATGCAACTGGGCCAGGCCGAAGCGCTCGGCGTGCTCGATCACCATGACCGTCGCCTCGGGTACGTCGACACCGACCTCGATTACCGTGGTGGCCACCAGTATGTCGACCTCGCCGCTGGCGAAGCGGGCCATGGCGTCATCCTTCAGGCTGCTCTTCATGCGGCCGTGGACCAGCGCCACGCGCGAGCCGAAGTGCTGGCTCAGGTGGGCCTGGCGCTGTTCCGCGGCGGCCAGGTCGCTGATCTCGGATTCGGCCACCAGCGGGCATACCCAATAGACCCGGGCGCCGTTGGCGACGTGGCGCTCGAGCGCCTTGACCACCTCTTCCAGGCGCTCCAGCGGCAGGGCCCGGGTTTCCACCGGCAGCCTGCCCGGAGGTTTTTCCTCGAGGCGCGAGGTCTCCATGTCGCCGAAGGCGGTCAGCGCCAGGGTGCGCGGAATGGGCGTCGCCGTCATCACCAGAAGGTCGCAGCGCCCGGCACCCTTGGCGCTCAGCGCCAGGCGCTGGTGGACTCCGAAGCGGTGCTGCTCGTCGATCACGGCGAAGGCCAGGTCCTGAAACTCGACGTCTTGCTGGAAAACCGCGTGGGTGCCCACCAGGATATCGATCTCGCCTGCCGCCAGGGCGCGCAAGGTGTCCGCCCGGCCCTTTTGACGGCCGCGGCCGAGCAGCAGTCCGAGCTTCACGCCGGCGACTTCGGCCAGCGGCTCGATACTGGCGAAGTGCTGCCGGGCGAGAATTTCAGTGGGCGCCATCAGGGTGGCCTGGGCGCCGGCCTCGACCGCTGTCAGCATGGCCAACAGCGCAACAATGGTCTTGCCGC
>CAZVDW010000356.1:0-2331 GCA_964625645.1 uncultured Rhodospirillaceae bacterium | reverse complement strand
GAGCGCATCACCTTCCCCAGCGACTATCGCGACAGCTTCGTGCAGTACCACGCCGGCGAGCGCGCCAACGGCAAACAGTACGCCATCATTTTCGCCAATCCGACGGCTGCCGCGGCAGCGGCGGAGAATAGCGGCATGCTGCCCGAAGGCTCGCAGATCGTGATGGAGATTTACAAGCCGCGGATGAACGCCAACGAGGTGGTCTTCCGCGATGCCAATGATGCCTTGATACCCGGCGACCTCGCTGCCATCGGCGTGATGGAAAAGCAGGCCGGCTGGGGTGCGGATTATGCCGAGGACGTTCGCAATCGCGACTGGGACTTCGGCCTGTTCACGCCGTCGGGCGAGATCAAGAAGAACGACTCCACCGCCTGCCTCGAATGCCATGTGGGCTATGGCGACAGCGCCCACATGCACACTTACGAAGCACTGGTCGAGAACGCTGCCGAATAAGCGCTGCTGACCGCTGCCCGGGTCTTGCCGGGCGTGGCGGCATCGCCGATCACCGTCACCTCTTTGCCCAACCGCCGCCGCAGGCTTATCCCTGTGGCGGTGCGGGCGCGGTGGTAGAGCCAGTCGCGCAAATCGTCGCGCGAAAAAAGCTGGCGCAGGCCGGGCCAGCGCGCCAACGACAACGCCAGCCCCATCGGACCGAAGCGGTAACGCGCGCCGGTGGCCAGCACGATGCGGTCGTATCCGTCCAGCACCCCTGTCATCGCGATCGGGTTCGTGCCGAGGCGAAAATCGACACCATTGGCGCGGCAGATATCTTCCAGCGAGGCAATGTAGGCTTCGAAGGCTCCTTCGGCCGCCTCGACTTCCTGAAAGAGCGGCGCCCTTGCCGCAAGGCGCAAGGCGCCGCCGAGACGGCTGCCGCGCTCGAACAGGGTGACGGTGTTGCCCGTCGATACCAATGACGCATAGCTCAGCCCGGCCGGGCCGCCACCGATGACGGCGATGCGCTCGCCTTGTGGGCTAACCTCGACACCCGCCAGCTCGCTTTCGTGGCCCATGGCGGGATTGACGATGCACGACAGCGGCGCGCCGCCGCGCATGCCGTTGACGCAGGAATTGCAGGCCAGGCAACGGCGCACGGGCTGGCCCGCCCGCACCTTGCGCGGCCAGTCGGCATCGGCGAGCAATGGCCGGCCGAGGGCGACGAAGTCCGCTTTGCCGTCGGCGACGGCGGCTTTTGCCAGATCGGGATCGCCGAGCCGCGCCACGGCAATCACCGGCACCGCGACGCGCGCTTTCACCTGTGCGGCAAAGTCGAGAAAGGTCGCCTCCGCCATGGCCATGGGCGGGATCATGATGCTCGGCGGTTGCGAGCGATAGTGCCCGGCGGTGACGTGAATGGCGTCGGCGCCGCGCGCGGCGGCCCACTCCGCGACCTGTATGCCATCCGCCAGCGGCATGCCGCCGGCAAAGAAGTCCTCGACGGTCAAGCGATAGATTAGGCCTAGGTCCGGCACCGCTGCGCGGACACGCGCGAGAATGTCGAGACCGAAGCGGGCGCGGTTCTCGAGGCTGCCGCCATAGGCGTCGTCGCGGAGGTTCTCGGCGGGGCAGAGGAACTGCGAGATCAGGTAGCCGTGCGCGGCGTGGATCTCGACCGCATCGAAGCCGGCGGCGGCGGCGCGCTCGGCGGCGGCGACGAAAGCCGCCGTGGTCCGCTCGATACGTGCCAGGCTCATGGCTTCCGGCACGATGGTCTGCATGGTGCCTTCGAAGACGTCATGGGGCACGGCGGAGGGTGCTATCGGCGTCTCGCCGCAAATGTCGGCGCGAGTGTGGCCGCCGCCATGGCCGAGCTGGATCGCGGCAGCGGCGCCCTCGGCCTTGATCGCCGCGCTCAGCCGGCTGAGCCCTGGCAGAAACCTGTCGTCATAGATGCCAAGCTCACGATGGCGGTGGCGGCCGACCGCCTCGGGCGAGGCCATCTCGACCGTGACCAGACCCACACCGCCACGCGCGCGGGCGCGAAAATAGGCGATGGTGGCGTCGGTGACCTCGCCGCTCTCGTCGGCCGAGCGCGTGGTCATCGACGGCATGACGATGCGGTTGGGCAGCGTCAGGGGCCCGATCCGCCCCGCTTCGAAAAGATCGGCCATGACCTATTCGTCGGCTTCGGCGAAGGCCCCTTCCCGGCCGATGCCGGCCGCATCGAGCGCCGCTTGCAGGCGCGCGATCTCGTCCTCGGTAAGCTTCATCAGCGGCGGCCGCACCACCGCCTTGTCGAGGCGGCCGAGCAGCACCAGGCATTCCTTCATGCGGTTGTGCATGTCGATGAAGGGCGGCCGGTAGAAGGCCTGCGCTAGGGGATAGATGCGC
>CAZVDW010000355.1:0-2920 GCA_964625645.1 uncultured Rhodospirillaceae bacterium | reverse complement strand
TGCAGGACCTTTTCGTGGTGACCGACGCCGATGTCACCGCCACGCGCAGGGAAGTCATCGCCTATGGCGACCAAACCGAAACGATAACGGTGCGCGAGACCGCCCACGGCCCCATCGTCTCCGACGTGCGCCCCGAGCACGCCGCCATCGCCCCACCCGGCCAGGCCATTGCATTGCGCTGGACCCTGCTCGACGGCGACGACCCCACCATCCAGGCCGGCTTCGCCCTGGCTCGGTCCACTTCGGTGAACGATGTGCGCGAGGCACTGCGCGACTTCCACGGGCCCATGCAGAGCTTCGTCATGGCCGACAGCAGCGGCGCCATCGCCTTCCTCGCCGCCGGCCGCGTGCCGGTTCGGGCATCCGGCGACGGCTGGCTGCCGAGCAATGGCGACGGCGCCTGGGCGGGCAGCGTGCCCTTCGACCAATTGCCGGCCGCCCGCGATCCCGCCACCGGCGCGCTCTTCACAGCAAACCAGCGTGTCGTCGCCGACGATTACCCCCACTTCCTCAGCCACGACTGGGCCGTGCCCTATCGCGCGCGGCGCATCGCCGAGGTGCTGGGGCAGCAGGAGACCTTCGGCACGGACGATTTCCGCCGCCTGCAGACCGATACGCTATCGCTGATGGCGCAAGACTTCCTGCCGCGCCTGCTGGCCGGGCCCCTGTCCCTGCGCGGCGAGGCCATCCGCCCCGCGCTGGCCGCCTGGGACGGCGAGATGGCGGCGGCGCGCCCCGAGCCGCTGATCTTCCACGCCTGGTACCGCGCGCTCGTCGCGCGCCTGTTCGCCGACGAGCTCGGCGAGGACTTCGCGCGGCTCAACAGCCGCCGCCCGCTCGCCGTGATACGCGTGCTCGACGACGAGCCCGAATGGTGCGACGACATCACCACCGACGCGCCCGAGACCTGCGCCGGCCAGATCGCCGCCGCCCTCGACGACGGCCTCGACTGGATCGTCGCCAGCCAGGGCGCCGACGTCGCCGACTGGCGCTGGGACGAAGCCCACGTGGCGACCAGCCGCCACGCGCTGTTCTCCAAGCTGCCCGTGCTCAAACACCTCTTCGAGATCACCCGCCCCCACGGCGGCGGCCCCTATACGGTGATGCAGGCCAACACCCGCATCGGCGACGAAGACGCCCCCTTCGCCGAGACCCACGCCGCGGCCCTGCGCACCATATTTGACTTGTCGGATCCGGACTCGACGCTCGCGATCGTCCACACCGGCCAGTCCGGCCACCGCCTGTCGCGGCATTATGACGACTTGGCCGACCCCTGGGCCGCCGGCGAGCTGCTCAGCCTGCCGATGACGATGGAGGCGGTGGAGGCGGGCGCGGTGCATCGGCTGGTGTTGCGGCCCACTTCCAATGACAAAGAGCCAAGTGATGGCCCCAGGCTGCCGTCCGGGTAGGCGCGACGCGCTCGGCTCCTGGTCCAATGTCGGGATGGCGTGAGTCACACGCCAGGCGAAGCCCCGACCTGCCGGGAAGCCTCGCCGACCTCGCCCGCGTCATCGGCGACGTCTCCTACGAACGCGCCTTCACCCGCATGCCGGTGAAGTCCACTGCCCTCCTCGTCGTCTTCGAGACTCGAGACCGCGCGCATGCGGACACGGTGCTGACGGCGCTGGGGGAGGCAGGCTTTTCGGTGCAACACGTGGGCCTGCCGGGAGAGGCGGTGGGGCTGGATCTGGGGATGGTGTGAGGGGGGCAACGCAGGCCCAATGAATCCTTGCGCATTCAGAATGGTACGTAAAGTCCGTGGACTCAAGGTCATCAAAATGATTCAGTTGTGCGTATGAGAAAGGAACGCGAACAAGAAATCAAAAAAGCCTTTGGAGAGAGAGTGCGGTCTATTCGTAAAGACAAAGGGCTGTCTCAAGAAACATTGGCTCTCCAATGTGTACTAGACCGGACGTATATTGGTGGTGTTGAGCGAGGTGAGCGCAATATCAGCCTGCTGAATATTTACAAAATTGCTGATGCTCTCGGCATTCAGCCTCGGGAGTTCCTGCAATAACCGGGATATAAGTAGGACAAGAGATTGTGACGAAGAGAATATTATTGCAGGGTGTTACCGCTGACAATCATTTAACTGCCGTTAGAGAGATTCTAGCGATTCCGAATCCAGAACGGGTCATTATCAGCGCCGCCTTCGTAACCGAGGGCGGGTTTACGGTACTCAGTGACGCGCTTGCTCCTGTCGCTGCGCAGACGACGATTTTGGCGGGTATACGGAACGGAATTACGTCAGCACAAGGGCTGCGCAAGAGTCTAGCGCTTGGGTGCTCTACGTACGCAGTCGATACAGGTTCACGCACTGTCATCTTCCACCCGAAAATCTACTTCTCACGCAGCGATAATGAGGCGCAGATGATCGTCGGTAGTGCGAACCTGACCATTGGCGGGTTGAACAGGAATATCGAGGCCAGTCTGCTTCTGACTATGGAACTTGCCGATTCCGACAACGCCGCTCTGGTAGCGGAGCTGGAAGGCAAGATCGACGGTATGATCGCTGAATACGATGAGCACGTCATTGCGGTCCCTGACGATGCGCTGATTCAGCAGCTACTGGATTCCGGGCGCGTTATCGATGAAGGCCTTGTCCGGGCACCGACCCCTGCGGGGTCATCGAAGAATCGTGATTTGGATACTATATCCCGGATGAAACTGAAGACGCGGCAGGTCGCTAGACCACGCGCAACGCGATTGCCCGCGGTGGCAGCACCTGCCGCCGCAGCACCAGCTCCGGCTGGTGTAGCCGCACCGGTGCGCGATCGCGTAAATAGTTCTCCGTGAAGAAATCGTTAGCTTTTGAAATGGCTGGGTTTTCTAGCGACTAAAGTATTCGTTTTTTGCAAGAAACCAGGGGTTGGAGGCCGGTTTTCTTGCGATTTGGGATTCCTTTTTCGCACCATTCGTG
>CAZVDW010000354.1:0-7861 GCA_964625645.1 uncultured Rhodospirillaceae bacterium | reverse complement strand
ACCTCGCAGTCCTGGAAGACCAGCTCGCAGGTGTTGGAGCCGCGCATGCCGAGCTTGTCGAGCTTCTGGGCGGTGGAAAAGCCCTTGAACGCCTTCTCGATGAGGAAAGCGGTAATGCCACGGCTGCCGGCCTCCGGGTCGGTCTTGGCGTAAACCACGAGGGTGTCGGCGTCGGGGCCGTTGGTGATCCACATCTTGTTGCCGTTGAGGATGTAGCGCTCGCCGCGCTTCTCGGCGCGCAGCTTCATGCCGACCACGTCCGAGCCGGCGCCGGGCTCGCTCATGGCGAGCGCGCCGACATGCTCGCCGGAGATGAGCTGCGGCAGGTAGCGCGCCTTCTGTTCGGGCGTGGCGTTGCGGTTGATCTGGTTGACGCAGAGATTGGCATGGGCGCCGTAGGACAGCCCCACCGAGGCCGAGCCGCGGCTGATCTCCTCGATCGCCACCACCTGCTCGATATAGCCCATCCCGGCACCGCCATATTCTTCGTCGGCAGTGATGCCGAGCAGGCCGAGATCGCCGAGCTTGCGCCAGAGGTCGCCGGGAAAATCGTTGCTCTCGTCGATGGCCGCCGCCCGCGGCGCGATCTCCTCGGCCGTGAAACCGCTCACCGACTCCCGCAACATGTCCACGGTCTCGCCGAGATCGAAGTCGAGGGTCGGGTAACGGTTGGGAATCATGGTGTCCTCACGGGCCAAACGGCAGTCGCTTTATGCTACGATCCTCTATGGTGATGGGTCGAGGGATATTGTGCCGATGCATTGCCAACGCTCACGACGTAGCGGCCACTCAGTCCACGTCCTGAAAATTCGATGACACTTGATCGCATCACTTTCGAGCCTGGCAAGATGGGCGGTCGCGCCTGCATTCGAGGCATGCGCATCACGGTTTCCAATATTCTCGACCAACTTGCCGGCGGCGCCGCTACCAAGTCGCTGCTGCGAGATTATCCGGATCTGGAGGAGGAGGATATTCGCCGGGCAATCGCCTACGCCGCATGGCTCGCCCGCGAAGAGGTAACGCCGATCTGAGGCGTCTATATGCGCCTGCTTGTCGACATGAACCTGAGCCCACGTGTGTCCGAGGCACTGAGAAACCACATGGCCATGATGTCGTGCAGCTTCAGGACGACGGCCTGGAACGAATGGCCGATCCGGATGTTCTCGCCAAGGCGTCAACAAGAGGATCGTGTTGTCATAACCGGCGATCTGGACTTCGGTGATTTGGTGGCGAGCTCGGCGGCGCAAACTGTGAGTGTTATCCCGTTTCGCTTACGCAACATGAATGCTTCGCGCGTTATCGCTCGTTTAGAGGTGGTGTTACCCAGGGCTGAAGCGGCTCTCGAAAATGGTGCGATTGTTATCGTCGAAGATGCGCGCGAGCGTGTGCGCACTCTCCCCATAGGCAGCTGACACGGCGCATCCTGGCCGAGGCGCATGCCCTGCTGCGCCGGAGCGGCGCCCTGACGGACGCAGAGGTGTCGCCGGTCGGTCGAAGCCTGGTGCGCGTGTTAGGCACGTAAGCCGCGGTCGAACAGGGCCAGCATGCGCTGCCAGTGACGCTCGCCGGCGGGCTTGTCGTAGACCGGGCGCTGGGGGAAGGCGAAGCCGTGCTCGGTGCCGGGATAGACCTCGATGCGGTGCTTCGTCCCTGCGGCCTCGAAGATGCCCGGCAGGCGCTCGAGCAGCTCTTGCGGCACGTAGGGATCGTCGGCGGCGAAGCCGAGATAGAGCTCGCCCTTGATGCGCTCCGCCTTGAGGTGCGGCGAATCCGCTTTGTCGGTGACGATACCGACGCCGTAGAACGAGGCAATGGCGGCGAAGTCGTCTGCATAAGCGGCGGCGACCGAAACCACATACTGCCCGCTCATGCAGTAGCCGACACAGCCGATGCCGCCGTCGGCGGCTGCTTCGGCGCCGCGGATATGCGCCAGCATGGGCCTGGTGTCGGCGACCACGCGGGCGTTGCTGAGCGTGTTCATCACATCGAACATCTTCTGGCGCTCGCCGTCGTCGCTGCGAATGCGCGCGAGATCGAAGCCGTAAGCGCCCTCGCGGCCATTGCGGTAATACATATTCGGCAGCACCACGAAATAACCGGTGGTGGCGATGCGCCGCGCCATGTCGCGCAGCTCCTCGCGGATGCCGGGCGCGTCCATGTAGAGGATCACCGCCGGGTGCGGCGGATCCTCGTCCGGATGGCAGACGAAGCAATCCATGCTGCCGTCGCCCGTCTCGAGCGCGGTCTCGTATTCGTGCATGTCCCTCTCCTCCCTGTTTGCCTTGCGATAGCATGTCCTGCCCGCGGGCTCCAGCCGGCGTGCGTGCGGCAGTTTCGTTTGCCCGCGGCGTGGCGGTCGGCTATGTCAGAAGGGCCGGCGCCGTATCAGCGGCTGCCTTGACAGAGAATTTCCGGGGAGGAAACCGACCATGACCAAGATCTTCGGGCCGCAGCAGCGCACCATGCAGGACAAGTTCGACACCCGCCGCGTCGCCGACTTCATCGCCGGCGGCTTCATCGTCGACGAGATCAGCGAGGCCGACCAGGCCTTCATCGAGAGCCGCGACATGTTCTGGATGGCGACGATCGGCGAGGACGGCGCGCCGACGGTCTCCTACAAGGGCGGCGATGCGGGATTCCTCAAGGTGCTCGACAACAAGACCATCGCCTTCCCGAGCTATGACGGCAACGGCATGTTCTATTCGATGGGCAATATCGCCACCAGCGCCAAGATCGGCATGCTGTTCATCGATTTCGTAAATCCCATCCGCCTGCGCGTCCAGGGCACGGCGACGGTTTCCGACAACGACCCGCTGCTGAGCGAGTTCAAGGAAGCGCAGATGGTGGTGCGGGTCACGGTCGAAGGCATGTGGCCGAACTGCCCGCGCTATGTCCATCGCATGCAGAAGGTCACGCCGTCGCGCTACGTGCCGCGCGAGGGTGCGGATACGCCGCTGGCCGGCTGGAAACGCATCGATATCGCGCAGGAGGTGCTGCCCGCCGCGGACCAGGGCCGGGCCGAGGCCGAAGGCGGCCAGATCACCGTCGAGGATTGGTACGGCAAGGTCGCGACCGGCGACCCCGAAGCCTGATCGAAGCCCCGCCGCCCCCGCAATCTCGCGGGGGCGGCCGGGTCAAGGAGCTCCCATGAAGATAGCTGTGGTAGGCGCCGGCGCCATGGGCTCGGTCTATGCCGCCCTGTTGGCCAAGGCCGGCAACGAGGTCTGGGCGGTCGACGTCTGGCAGGAGCATATCGAGGCGATTCGCGCCAACGGCCTGCACATCGAAGGCGCCAGCGGCGACAACACCGTACCGGTCAATGCCACCACTGACGCGGCCGAGGTGGGTGCTTGCGATCTGGTGATCCTCGCCACCAAGGCGCGCCACGTCTCAGCCGCCGCCGCAAGCATAGAGGCCATGCTGGCGCCGGATGCTTCGGTTCTCACCATCCAGAACGGTCTCGGCAGCGGCGATGCGGCGGCCGCGGCGCTCGGTGCGGCGCGCGTGAGCGTCGGCGTCGCGGGCGGCTTCGGTGCCAAGATGCTGGGCCCCGGCCACGCCCGCCACGAAGGCATGGAGCTGATCCGGCTTGGCGAGATGGCAGGCCCGGTGACGCCGCGCCTTGAAGCCATCGCCGCGGTCTGGAGCGAGGCCGGCTTCAAGGTCAAGTGCTTCGACGACATCCACCAGCTGATCTGGGAAAAGCTGATCTGCAACGGCACCTTCAGCGCCGTCTGTACTCTCACCGACCTGACCGCGGGCGGCGTGCTCGACGATCCTGACGCCTGGGCCGTGGCTTCGGCCTGCGCCACCGAGGGCGCGGCCGTGGCGCGCGCCAAGGGCGTTACCCTCGATTTCGACGATGCGGTGGCCTATGTGCACGCCTTCGGAGCCAAGATCCGCGGTGGCAGGCCGTCCATGTGGCAGGACATGGATGCCGGCCGCCCCGGCGAGATCGATGCCATCAACGGCGCCATTGCCGCCGCCGGCAAGGCCGCGGGCGTGGCCACGCCGACCCACGATACGCTGACCGCGCTGGTCCGCGCCGCCGAGGTCGCACGCGGCATCAGCCAACGCTGAGCCAGGCTCGGGACGCGCCAGCGCCCGCGCCAGACGGCGCTACCGTCGCCCGGCCGCAGCGGTGAGGCAGTGTCGATCTCGGCCTCGCCGGCAAGGCCCGCCAGCCGGCCCGTGCCGCCAAGCCAAACGGCCGTGCCACGGCAGCGGGCGGCGATGGTGCGGCAGTGCCATTCGGCGACGGCGGTGTCGCGCTCCGGCGTGCTGAACAGGCAACGGCCCCGCATCGCCTCCCCTTGCCCGTCGAACTCGCAGACGACTTCCGCTTCGGCGAAGCGCAGGTCGGACTCAGCGCTTACCGAGCCCGACCAGGTGCCATGGAACAGCGCCTCCTCGACGATAACCTCCGGCGCGCCCTCGAAGGCGATGTACAGCGCATCGGCCGCCATGGCAGGGCATGCGAGCAGCAGCCCTATCGCGCACAAAGACATCGCGCCGCATTGCGGCAGCAGCGAAAATTTGGCATGAGGGGGCGTCGTTCCCGCTCTTCCTCCGGTGCTATCCGTCATGCTCATCCTCGGCGTTCATTCCGGCCACCACGATGCCGTGGCGGTCCTCTTCGAGGACTATGCCATGCGCGCGGCCATTCAGCTCGAACGTCTGACCCGGCGCAAGATCGATGGCGGGCGCATTCCCGGCGAGGCGATCGATGCCTGTCTCGAATCGGTCGGCGCCCGGCGCGCCGATGTGGACGCGGTGGTGCTCGGCCGCGCCGTCTTTCCCTGGCGCTATTTCAACCATTTCAGCGGCGGCCGCTGGGTCGAGGGCAAGCTGCGCCAGGCGCTGGGCAAGGAAAAGCACAAGAGCATGGAGCGCGAGCTGATTCGCGCCCGAACCTCGGATGCTCTGGCGCTGTTCGATGCCGGGCGCTTCAAGGCCGAGCGGGGCCTGCGCGCCGATATCCCGCTCAGCTTCTACAATCACCATCTGGCGCACGCCCTGCCCTGCCTGTTCCACACCGAGTGGGACGAGGCGCTGCTCTATACCGCGGACGGCGGCGGCGACAACGTGCAATACAGCCATCGCATCTTTCGCGACGGTGCCATCGAAACCCTGCATGGCGGCGAGGCCGGGCTGCTCGAGCCGCTGCGCATCGACAGTCTCGGCCTGGCCTACGGCTATGTCACCCAGGCGCTCGGCTATCGCATGAACCGCCACGAAGGCAAGCTGACGGGCCTTGCCGCGTTTGGCGAACCGACGCTGTACGAGCCGTTAGTCGGACATTTTTCCGTCGACGACGAGGGTCGAATCGACAGCGATTTCGAGAGCTACTCGGCGATGCGAAGGCGCATCTTCGCCCTGGCCGACGGCGCCAAGCCCGCCGATGTCGCGGCCTCGGTCCAGACCTTGCTGGAAGAGTGCATGCTGACCTCGGTGAGCCGCTTGCTGGCGCGCCACCCGCTGCGCAATCTGGGCCTTGCCGGCGGCGTTTTCGGCAATGTCCGGCTCAACCAGCGCCTGGCCGAGGAAACCGGCGTCGACGAGGTCTTCGTCTACCCCGCCATGAGCGATGCCGGCCTGGCGGCGGGCGGCGTGCTCGATTTCCTGCTCGCCCGCGACGGGCTCGAGCGCTGGCTGGCCAGCCGCCGGCGCCTCGACGCCCTCTATCTCGGCACGGACTGGGGCGAGGAGGCGGATACAGTGTTCGCGGCCGACGAACGCATCGAGGCCATACCCGGTGCAGCCGTCGAGACGGCGGCTACGCTGCTCGCCGAAGGCGCGGCCGTGGCCATTTTCACACGCGGCGGCGAATACGGACCAAGGGCGCTCGGCGCCCGCAGCATCCTCGCGGCAGCGACCGACAGCGCCATCAACGACGTTCTCAACGCGCGCCTCGGGCGCACGGAGTTCATGCCCTTTGCGCCCGTGGTGGCGGCGGAGGATGCCAATGATATTTTCGCGCTGGGCGACGGCCTCGCCTATGCCGCCCGCTTCATGACCATCACCTGTGCCGTGCGCCCGGCATGGCGCGAGCGCATTCCCGCCGTGGTCCATGTCGACGGCAGCGCGCGGCCGCAAGTGATCGAGCGCAAGCCGAACCCGCTCTATTATGACGTTCTCGCCGCCTATAAGCGCCTGAGCGGTATTCCGGTATTGATCAACACCAGTTTCAACGCCCACGAAGAGCCGATCATCAACACGCCCGAGGAATGTGCCCAGGCGCTCGCCGATGACAGGGTCGATTACGTTTTGAGCGAAGGCGCGGTCTACCGCAAGAAGCGCTAGGCGGTCGTTACCAGTTCCGGCGCCGTGACGACGCGGTTGCGGCCCTGGTTCTTGGCCTCGTAGAGTGCCTTGTCGGCGGCGGCCAGCAAGACAGAGGAGGCCATTGCCATGCTCGGCTCGCCGCAGGCGACACCGACACTTACCGTGACCACGCCGGCACCGGTGCGCGAGGTGGCGTGGGCGACACCCTTCTCTTCGACGCTTTGGCGCATGGCCTCGGCCACCTTCACCGCACCCTCGACAGGCGTGTCGGGGAGGACCGCAAGAAACTCCTCACCGCCGTAGCGGCCCACCAGATCGGCACCGCGATTGAGGCAGTCCTTGAGGCTGAGCGCGACCATCCAGAGACATTCGTCGCCAGCCTGGTGGCCCTGGGTGTCGTTGAAGTTCTTGAAATCGTCGACATCGATCATCACCAGCGACAGGCAGCCCTCTTCGCGCGCTCCGCGCCGCCATTCCATGTCGAGAAAATCGTTCAGCCCGCGCCGGTTGGCGATACCGGTGAGGGCATCGCGCGTGGACAGCAGCTGCAGGCGCTCGTTGGTCTGCTGCAAGACCTCGGTGACCTTGACCAGCTCCTTTTCGCGCTTTTCCAGCTCGCTCTCCCGATCGATGCGGAGCATCATCGAGCGCCGCCAGCCGAGGGCCGCGCTGATGCGGGCCTCGAGCTCGTAATCGGCAATCGGCTTGGTGATGAAGTCGGTGGCCCCCGCATCGAATGCGTCCTTGAGCGTCGCGGCATCGGAAAGCGAGGTGACGATGATGATGGGGACTAGCGCCAAAGCAGGCGCTGCGGTGAGGCGGCGGCAAAGATCGATGCCGTTGCTGTGCTCCAGGATCACGTCCATGAGGATCAGGTCGACAGGCTGGGTCCTGGGGCCCGGCTCGGGATAGCCGACGATGGCAAAGGCTTCCTCGGCCGATTCCGCGGCGCAGACATCACCGGCTCCCATGCTCTCCAGCATCGCGACCAGGATTTGCCTCTGCGTGGCATCGTCCTCGACTACCAAGATACTGGCTCCCGGGATCTTGCCCGACAGTCTGATGCCGAAACCGGGAGTCATGATTTCCAGTACCCCTCCAGCGGCAAGCCCGCCGCAATCCGCCAATATCTATAGCATCGAACTTGCTCCCGGGTCTTGCAAAAACCCCTGTCGTCGGCACGCCACATGGCGCGTAGCGGAGCCGGCGGCGCCATGATAACGTCACCCTGTTGGGAAGGATTCAACCGGTAAGGAGCGACCATGCCCGTCGTCAATCGGATCGCGGCATTCCACGACGTCATGCGCGAATGGCGCCACGACATTCACCGCCATCCCGAGCTGGCTTACGAGGAACAGCGCACCGCCTCGGTGGTGGCCGAGCGCTTGCGCGAATTCGGTTTGGACGAGGTCACGGAAGGCATCGGCAAGACCGGCGTGGTGGGGGTCATTCGCAATGGTGACGGACCGTCGATCGGCCTGCGCGCCGACATGGACGCCTTGCCGATCAGCGAGCTGACGGGGCTGTCCTACCAGTCCACCAAGGAGGGGCTGATGCATGCCTGCGGCCATGACGG
>CAZVDW010000353.1:0-3994 GCA_964625645.1 uncultured Rhodospirillaceae bacterium | reverse complement strand
GTGTTCGCCGCCGGCGACAGCATCAGCGGCACGGCCTTCGTCATCGAGGCGGTGGCCAGCGGCCATCGCTGCGCCGAGGCCATTGAGCGCCATCTGCGCGGCGAAGACATGGCCCCGAAGCCGGCGCCCGAGACGGCCGTGGCGGAGCTCAGCCAGACCGAGCTCGATGCCCGCGTGCTCAAGGGCGAGCTTGCCCTGACCCCGCGCGAACCGCAGCCCCATATCGAGACCGCCGACGCTCAAGGCAGCTTTCTCGAGGTCGAAGGCGGCTACAGCGAGACCCAGGCCATGGCCGAGGCCTCGCGCTGCCTCTCCTGCGGCATCTGCTCGGAATGCCTGATGTGCTCCGATGCCTGCGGCTTGGGCTCGATCGATCACGAGATGGCCGAAAGCACACGCCGGATCGACGTCGGCGCGGTGATTCTGGCGCCGGGATTCCGGCCCTACCAGGCGGAGCTCTCCGAGGAGCTTGGCTTCGGCCGCCATGCCAATGTCATCACCTCGCTTCAGCTCGAGCGGCTGCTGAGCGCCTCCGGCCCCACCACCGGCAAGATAGAGCGCCCGTCCGACGGCCAAAGCCCGAAGAAGATCGCTTTCCTGCAATGCGTCGGCTCGCGCGACCAGTCGCACGACTACTGCTCGTCAGTCTGCTGCATGTACGCTGCCAAGCAGGCGCGACGGCTCATCGAGCAGTTGCCGGATGCCGAGGCGACCGTCTTCATGATGGACACCCGCGCCTTCTCCAAGGGCTACGAGGGCTATTACCGAAAGGCCCGCGAGACCCACGGCATCGGCTATGTGCGCTGCCGCCTGTCGTCGCTTGAGGAGAACCCGGACAGCGGCGGCCTGTTGGTAAACTATGTCGAGAGCGGCGAGATGGTGGCCGACGAGCTCGACATGGTGGTGCTCTCGGTCGGCATGGAGATCGGCGACAGCGCCAGGGCTTTGGGGGAGCGCTTCGGCATCGACCTCGACCCTCACGGCTTCTGCCAAACCATGCCGTTCGACCCGTTGCAGACGACGCGCCAGGGTGTCTTCGCGGCGGGCACCTTCCGCGAGCCCAAGGACATCGCCGAATCCCTGCTCGATGCCTCCGGCGCGGCGGCCAGCGCCGCGGCGCTGCTGACCCGCGCGCGGGGCACCCTGGCGCACGAGCCCGACTATCCGCCCGAGCGCGATGTTGCGGACGACGAGGCGCGCACCGCCGTCTTCGTCTGCCATTGCGGCACCAATATCGGCGGCTATCTCGATGTCCCGGACGTTGCCGAATATGCCAGGGACCTGCCCGGCGTGATCCATGCCGAGGACACGCTATACGCCTGCTCCCAGGACAGCATCGCGCAGATCACCGAGAAGGTGCGCGAGCTTGGCGCCAACCGCCTGGTCGTCGCCGCCTGCACGCCGATCACCCACGGGCCGCTGTTCCAGAGCAGCATCCGCGAAGCCGGGCTCAACCCCTACCTTTTCGAGATGGCCAACATCCGCAATCAGTGCTCCTGGGTGCATAGCAAGCAGCGCCAGGCAGCGACGGACAAGGCCAAGGACCTGGTGCGCATGTCGGCGGCGCGGGCGGCGCGGCTGCGGCCGCTGGAGACGGCCGAGATGGGAATCGTCAAGACAGCGCTGGTGGTCGGCGGCGGTGCCGCCGGCATGACCGCGGCCCTGGCGCTGGCCGAGCAGGGCTTTCCGGTGCACCTGGTCGAGCGCGACGACAGCCTCGGCGGCAATCTGCGCCAGCTCCATTTCGGCCGCGATGCCAAGACGGACCCCCAGGCCTTCCTGGCCGGGCTGGTGAGGGCCATCGAGAGCCACCCGCTGGTCACTCTGCACCTCGGCAGCGTGCTGAGCTCGAGCGGCGGCTTTCTCGGCAACTTCTCCTCGGTTCTCACCACCGGTGACGGCCCCGTCGAGGTGGCTCACGGCGCCACCGTGCTGGCCACCGGCGGCGTCGAATATCGCGGCGACGAATATGGCTACGGCACGAGCCCGCGCATCGTCACCCAGCAACAGTTCGAGGGAATGCTGGCGGCGGGCGAAAACCTGCCCAAGTCGGTGGTGATGATCCAATGCGTTGGCCCGGCGGAACAGTATTGCGCGCGCATCTGCTGCACCTCGGCGCTGAAGAACGCACTCGTGCTCAAGCGCCTCGACCCCGGCGCCCGCATCACCGTGCTGTTTCGCGACATGCGTGTCTACGGCTTCAAGGAGCGGCTCTATACGGAGGCGCGCGAGAGCGGTGTCATCTTCATACGCTATGAGCCTGAGAGCAAGCCAACCGTTAGTGTCAGCGGAGATAATATCGAAGTGCGTGCCTGGGAGGATATCCTGGGCAGGGAGATGGCGCTGCGGCCCGATATGCTGGTGCTCAGCACGCCCGTGGTGCCGGCTGCCGCGACGCAGGAATTGAGCAACCGCCTCAAGGTTCCCATCGACATGGAAGGCTACTTCCTCGAGGCGCATGTCAAGCTGCGCCCGGTCGATTTCCTCTCCGAAGGCATTTTCATGGCCGGCATGGCGCACTATCCGAAGCTGCTCGACGAGGCCATCGTCCACGCCCGGGCGGCCGCCGCGCGGGCGGCGCGGGTGCTGTCCAAGGACACCATCACCGTCGGCGGCCAGGTCGCCACGGTCGACGCCTCGCTTTGCGTCGGCTGCCTGACCTGTGTGCGCAGCTGTGCCTTTGGCGCCACGCGCATCGATGCCGAGCTTGCCGGCGTCGGCGGCATTCCCGGCGCGGCGGTGATCGAGCCGGCGCTGTGCCAGGGCTGCGGCTTGTGCGCCGCGGCCTGTCCGGCCCAGGCCATCGAGCTGCGCCACTATACGGACGGCCAGGTGATGTCGAAGATCGACGCATTGTTCAACCTCGAAGCAAGCGAGGGAGCTCCCGCATGAGCGATTTCGAGCCTTCGATCGTCGCCTTCTGCTGCCGCCACTGCGCCTATGCGGCGGCCGACCTGGCGGGCTCGTCGCGGCTCTCCTATCCGCCGTCGCTGAAAATCGTCGAGCTGCCCTGCACCGGGCGCGTCGACGTGCTGACGGTGCTGCGCAGCTTCGAAAACGCGGTGGATGGCGTGCTCGTGGCCGGCTGCCTGTCGGGCAAATGCCACTATCAGACCGGCAACCTGCATGCCAAGCAGCGCGTCGATTACGTGCGCAAGCAGCTCGTCGAGATCGGCCTCGAAGAAGAGCGCATCCGCATGGTCAACATCTCGGCGGCGATGGGCGCGCAGTTCGCCGAGCATGCCTCGCAGATGGTCGAGGAAGTCAGGGCGCTGGGTCCCAGCCCCTTGGGCAAAGCAAACGATCCGTTTGAAGGTGAAACATGATCGTCGCCGAACAGAAGCCGCTCGCGGCAATCAAGTCGATGTTGGAGGGTTGCCGCAAGGTGCTCGCCGTCGGCTGCGGCACCTGCGTCACGGTCTGCTTCGCCGGCAGCGCCCGCGAGGTCGGCATTCTCTCCTCGTCGCTGCGCATGGCAAGCCGCGTCGACGGCGAGGCGCTGGAGGTCGAGGAGACCACGGTGCAGCGCCAATGCGAGGACGAATATCTCGACCCATTGGCCGACGATCTCGACCGCTACGACGCCATCCTCTCGCTCGGCTGCGGCATCGGCGTGCAAAGCCTGGCCGATCGCTATCCCGACAAGCGCGTGCTGCCGGCGCTCAACACCAGCTTCATGGGCCGGCCCACCGAGCAGGGCGTCTGGGAGGAGCGCTGCCAGGCTTGCGGGTCTTGCGTACTCGACAAAACCGCGGGCATCTGCCCCGTCACGCGCTGCGCCAAGTCGCTCTTCAACGGACCCTGCGGCGGCAGCCAGGATGGCAAGTGCGAGGTCGATCCCGCCATACCCTGCGCCTGGCAAATGATCTGGCAGCGCTCGGCCAAGCTCGGCCTGATGGACCGGCTGATGGAAATCGAGCCGATCAAGGATTGGTCGACCAGCAGGGACGGTGGCCTGCGCCGTATCGTCCGCGACGACCTGCGTCTGCCTGAC
>CAZVDW010000352.1:0-5243 GCA_964625645.1 uncultured Rhodospirillaceae bacterium | reverse complement strand
CGATCCAACATTTTGAGAGCGATAAGTGAAGCAGTGCTCGGCATCGGTCTCCCAGAACCAATCACTGGCTATGTCGGCAAAGTCCTTGAAACGAGCCTCGCTGCGCATCAGCGCCTTCTCAGCGCCCTTGCGGTCCGAAATATCATAAAAGACCGATAATATCGCAGGCTCCCCGCTCCATTCGACAAGCGTTACCCGCGTTTCCAGCCATGCTGTGCTGCCGTCCTTTCTTAGTGCTCGAATCTCATAGGTTTCGGGAACGGCCTCGCCGCGCAACCTCGCCTGGGCGTACTCCCTTACCCGCTCTCTTTCGTCCGGGTGATAGTGTTGCTCCATCGAGCCCACGCTCGCTGCGTCCTCAAGGCTGTCGTAACCGAGAATTCTCGCGCTCTCTTCATTGGCGAACAAAAGCTCCAGGTCTCGATGCACCACGACGCCCTGGATCGAGCCTTCGACGAGCGAGCGAAACCGCTGCTCGCTTGCTCTTTCCGCTTCCTCCGCCTCGACCCGGCCCGTGACATCGAAGGCGACCGATTGGACGGCGGGCTCGCCGTCCCAGACGATGCGCGCGTGCCGAGACTCCATCCAGAACCGGCTGCCGTCCTTGCGCAATCCGCGGAAGACGTAACTGTCAGGTGCGGGTTCGCCGCGAATGCGGCGCTCGCGGTATTCGCGCAGGCGATCTCTTTCCTCGGGCGCGATGTATCGGTCAACGGAGTCGAAGCGCAGCACGTCTTCCGGGTCCTCCCAGCCGCACATCCGGGCGAAAGCCTTGTTGACGTAGAGCGGCTTGTTGTCGCGATGAACGATCAGGCCCTGCATCGAATTCACGACCAGATCACGGTAGCGCCGATCGCCTTCCGCTAACGCGTTTTCGGCACGCTTGCGCGCGCTGGTATCGGCGATGAAGGCGAGTGATGCCGAGTGGTCCTCCCACATAACCTCCTGGACCCGATTTTCAAGCCAGAATGTCGAGCCATCCTTTCGCTTGCCCCGAGCCTCGTAGTGGTCGATCCTGCGGTGTCCTCGACCCGCGCCACCGATGATCTGACGTACTTTTTCTCTTTCATCCGAGGCGACAAGCGCCTCGACGGAGTCGAGCTCATACATTTCCTCCGGGCTTTCGTAGCCGAAGATATCGGCATAGGCTTGATTGGCGAACACCAGCTTGTCGTCTCGGCGGATAGCGATACCCTGTATCGAGGCTTCCAGCAGGGTTCGAAACTTGGCTCCGTCGCGACGCCGAGCCGCCTCTGCTTCGCGGCGCTCGGTGATATCATTTATGGCGATCATGACAGCGGGATCGCCGTTCCAGGCGATCACCTGGGCCCGGTTATCCGCCCACCAAAGGGAGCCGTCCTTACGGACAAACTGCAGCTCGAACGAAGCGGGCGCTTCCTCTCCTTTGATGCGGGCCGCATAGTATCCGGAAACGCGCTCGCGCTGACTTTCGGGCAGCAACAAATACGCAGAGTCCAGGGACAATATCTCCTCTGGTGATTCATAGCCGCACAACTCGGCAAAAGCCTGATTGGCAAAGACGAATCCATCACCCTGCCGGATCGCGATCCCCTGGCTCCAGCTTTCCAGAATTTCCAGGAATCGGGTATCATCGCTGCCAAGCATCGGCTCGTTTCGATGGGTCGTCAAAGTCTCCACCTGCAAATTGGTATCATAAGGAAAATAGGGCGCGTTAGCCTGCGGCAAATAATTTGGTTCGCCCGCGTCGCACCAAGCAAGCCCGAATAGGTTAGATAATCGCCCTCAAATACAGCAGTCACAATGTGCCAAATTGGCGTAGCTGACAAGGTGTGACGAATGACCGCCTGTGGCTAGGAATACCAAAACTGAGCGACACTGACGATCGACCGAAGTGCCCTCGAATGCTGACGTTTCTGTGCACGAAAGGCTCGAATTCCGGCTGTCGCCGCTGGAAAAGCCTGGGAACGCAGTAGCCTGGCCTCTGCCCTTCTGCTATCAGGCTCGCCTGTTTCAGCGGATGAGAGTGCCCACTTGCCCCGATTCGACGCCACACGTCCGGCCGAGCTTGACGGCCCGCGACCGCGCCATCGCGTGGCGGTGGTCGGGGCCGGGCCTGTGGGGCTGGTGGCGGCGCTCGATCTCGCCGCCCATGGCGTGCCGTGTGTGGTGATCGACGACGACGATACGGTGAGCATCGGCAGCCGGGCGATCTGCTGGGCCAAGCGCACGCTGGAGATACTCGACCGCTTGGGGCTGGCGGCGCCGCTGGTCGAGCGCGGCGTGACCTGGCAGACGGGCAAAGTGTTTTCCGGCGAGCGCGAGCTTTACACCTTCGACCTTGCCGACGACGGCCGGCAGCAGTTTCCGGCCTTCATCAACCTGCAGCAATATCATGTCGAAGAGGCGCTGGTGGCTGCGGCCGATGCCGAGCCGCTGATCGACTTGCGCTGGAAGAACCGCCTGGTCGGCCTGACGCAAGCCGAGGATCGCGTGGCCTTGGCCGTCGAGACGCCGTTCGGCGACTACACCATGCAGGCCGACTGGGTGATCGCGGCGGACGGCGCGCGCAGCCAAGCCCGCCACCTGCTCGGCCTCGATTTTCTTGGCCGCGTCTTCGAGGACCGCTTTCTCATCGCCGACGTGGTCATGCGCGCGGAGTTTCCCAGCCAGCGCTGGTTCTGGTTCGACCCGCCTTTCAACCCCGGCCAGTCGGCGCTGCTGCACCGCCAGGCCGACAATGTCTGGCGCATCGACATGCAGCTCGGCCGCGACGCGGACCCCGAGCGCGAGCGCAAGCCCGAGCAGGTGATCCCGCGCATCCGCCGCATGCTGGGCCCGGACGTGCCCTTCGAGCTCGAATGGACCAGCGTCTACACCTTCAAATGCCGCCGCCTCGAGAGCTTCCGCAGCGGTCGCGTGCTGTTTGCCGGCGATGCCGCCCATCAGGTCTCGCCGTTCGGTGCCCGCGGCGCCAACAGCGGCCTCCAGGACGTGGACAATCTGGTCTGGAAACTGGCCCTGGTGCTGGCCGGCGAGGCGCCGCAAGCGCTGCTCGACAGCTATGATGGCGAGCGCCTCCCGGCGGCCGACGAAAACATTCTGAATTCCTCGCGCAGCACCGATTTCATCACGCCCAAGTCAAGCGGCAGCCGGGCCCTGCGCGATGCGACACTCGATCTCGCGAGCGACTGGCCCTTTGCCCGCGCGCTGGTCAACAGCGGCCGCCTGTCGCGCCCTGCGAGCTATCGCGACTCGCCGATCAACGGCACTGGCGTCGCGCTGATCGGCGCGCCCTGCCCCGACGTGCCGCTGACGCTGTTGGGCGCGGATGGCGCGCGCGAAACCTGGCTGCTGTCGTTGCTCCGTGGCGAATTCACGCTGCTGTCCACAACGGGCGCCCATGTGCAGGATATGCCTTGTATTACCGTTGCCGAGGCAGCGGTTGCCGGCAGCGTCACGGTGCGTGACGACGAGGGCCGCTTGGCGGAATTGTTCGGCGAGGGCGTTTTCCTGTTCCGCCCGGATCAGCATCTGGCGGCGGCCTGGCCGGCGCTCGACCCTGCCGCCGTGCGAGAAGCACGAGAACGGGCCTGTGGAGAGTCGGCATGAGCGAGTTGCGCCGAAATTTGGGTTTCGCCGACGGCGATGCGGTCTATGAATCGCTGGTCGACATGCTTGACGGCCTGGACGACGAACAGGCCATGCGGGTGCTCGCCAAGCTCGTGCTGCTGCTGGCCAACCATGTCGGCGACGAGAGCGTGCTGCGCGAGGCGATCGCGGCCGCGCAGGATATCAAGGAATGACCTTCGCCTCGCGGAACTCGCCGAACAGGCGCAGAAACATCTCCTGAGAGTCTTCGACCTCGTGGAAGCCGGCGCGGCGTGCCTTGCCCATGTCGGAGACGATGTCCCAATCGCTGGCGAAGACGAAATCGGCGAAGGGCCAGCGCACCAGGTCCTCGTAGGGAATGTTCTGCAGGCCGTGGCGGTCGGCGATGCGCCGCCACAGCGGGGCCTTGTCGGCCATGGTGGCGGTGAGGTCGAGCCGTTGCGGCGGGCCGATTGGCATGTCGAAATACTCGCCGAAGGCGGGCCAGAGGTGGCGCCAGCGAAAGACGTCGCCATTGGTCATGTTGAAGGCCTGGTTGGCGGCGGCCGGCGTGGTCGCGGCCCAAACCATTGCCTTGGCAAGAAGGGTTGAGTCCGAGGCCTGGTACAGGGTCTCGTAAGCACGCGGCTTGCCGGGAAAGCGCAGCGGCAGGTCGAGCTCCTTCGAAATTTCCGCGTAGACCGCGATCGCCATGGTCAGGTTCATCGGGTTGCCCAGCGCGAAGCCGCAAATCGCGTGCGGGCGCAGCGCCGACCAGGTCCAGCTGCCGCCCGCCTGGCGCGCCGCCAGCCAGTCCTGCTGGTCGTAATAGAAATTGGGCGGCATGTGGCGCGCATCGTCCTCCCTGGCCGGGGTCTTGAAGGGGCCGAGGTGGGAGCCGTACCACTTGGTGCCTTCGATGAGGCTGACATGCTCGAGACCCGGCGCCGCCGCCGCCAGGGCTTCCACCGAATTCACCAGCAAGGCCAGGTTGGGGCCGACATTGGCGGCGACATTGGGCGCGTCGACCAGCCCGCCATAGAACAGATGCGTGGCGTCGCCGAGGGGGCTGAGCTTGTCGCGGGCCTGGCCGGCGTCGAGCAGGTCGACGCCGATCCACTCCGCCCCTGGCGGCAAGTCCGGCTCGCGCCGCGACAGCCCGACCACGCGCCAGCCGCCGATATCGCCGAGATGGCGCATCAGGTTGCGGCCCACGACGCCGGTGGCGCCGACGACGACGGCGCTGCGCTGAGCCGTCATTGCGCGCCGTTCGCCCAGTCGGGCACCACGCCGAGCTCGATGCCGAAGACCATACGCACCACGGTATAGGCCATCAGCATGGTCACGGCGAGGCCGACCAGGTTGACCAGCACGCCGCCGCGAATGAGCTGGGCGATGCGGATATGGCCCGAGGCGAAGACCACGGCGTTGGGCGGTGTCGCCACTGGCATCATGAAGGCGCAGCTCGCCGCCAGCACGGTCGGGAAGACCAGCAGCAATGGGCTTTCGCCGATGCCGATGGCGATGGCGGCGACGATCGGCAGGAAGGTGGCGGTGGTCGCGGTGTTGCTGGTCAGCTCCGTGAGCAGGATCATCAGCACCACCACGGCAAGCACCACGAGCACGGTCGGCAGCACGGCAAAGCCGCCGGCCTCGCCGCCGATCCAGTCGGC
>CAZVDW010000351.1:0-1950 GCA_964625645.1 uncultured Rhodospirillaceae bacterium | reverse complement strand
GCCCGGCCAGAACCTCGCGCAAGCGGCCGAAGAATTCCGAGCGATAGCGCGACAATTCCTCCACCTTGCTGGCCAGCGCGATGTTGAGGCGGCTGCCGAGATCGGCGATCTGGATATCGCGATCCGCGACATCGCCCACGGCGATATCCAGCGCATCCTGGATGGCCGCCAATTGGGTGCGGAGCTGGGCGATCTGTTGGTTGAGCATGGCCACCTGGCGCTGGGCGTTGGTCGACAGGCGTCGCTGCTCGGCCAGATTTCGCCTGGTCTCGGCCGCTTCGAGGCTGAGGTCCTGCTCGTTGGCCTGGGCCGCTTCGAGCATCGCCATGGCCGCCGCCAACTGCAATTGCAGGTCCTCGACGGTCTCGTCCTGGGATGACGCCGAGATTCCCGCCTCTTCGAGCAGGCGCCGCAGCGTTTCCTTGTCGGCGGCGAGCATTGCCATCCTCGCCTGCAAGGCATCACGCTCGGCGGTGGAAGACTGCAGTTGCGCCGAAAGCTGGTTGAAGTCGCCACGCATCTCATTGTTTGCCTGTTTCTCAAGCCCAAGCAGCTGCTGTAGCGCCACCACTTCGTCCGTGAGCTGGGCCAGCGCCGCGTCGCGACCCGACAGGGCGCGGCCGAGGAAGAACTCCGACAGCACGAAAACCACGATGAGGAAGATCAGCACCAGCAGCAGTGTGGACAGGGCATCGACGAAGCCCGGCCAGATGTTTGGCGACTGCGATACGCGGCGTGAGCGGCCGGCCATTCAGGGAGCCCTCCGCGCCGATCCCCCGCTCACGACCCGTCGCCGTCGCCGTCGCGGCGCGGCGGCGTCGGCGCGCGCACGGTGATCCGCGGCCGGGCCTGAGGCTGTTCCGGCGCCTGACCGGCTTGCGGGGCGGGCTGGGGCGGCGGCGTTGGCGCCGGCGCGGTCGCGGCAGGCGGCGGCGCGGGCGGTGCCGCGCTCGCCGGGGCCTGGTTGCTCGTCATGGCGGCAGCGATGGTGCGGGCCAGGAGCTTGATCTCGCTGCGCAGCTCGTTGGCAAGCTGCTGGCGCCCGTTGACGGTCTCTTCCAGCAAACGCGTCACGTAGACGTCGAGATTGCGGATATGGCCGCGCGAGGCTTCGTCGAGCCCGCCGTCCTGCCCCGCGGACTCCGCCAGGCGCTGCAAGACCGGCCGAATATCGGACTGGCCCTCGACGAGCTTGACCATGAGGTTCTGCTCCGAGCGCATCTGGTCGGTGAGCGTTGCCAGCTTCTCGGTCAGCTGCAGGATGTTCGAATTGGCGGCCCGGCGGTCGTCCTCGCCGCGCGACAGGGTGCGCTGCAGCTCTTCGAGGGAATCCGCGGTCTGCTCCAGCAGCGCCTGCACGTAGACGGGCATGGACTGGTCGCCGTCGCCGATGGAGCCGCCACTGCCGAGGCGGGTGACGCTGGACAGCCATTCTTCGAGGTCGTTGTAGAACTGGTTCTGCGCCTGGCCCGACTGCAAGTCGAGAAAGCCCAGCACCAGGGAGCCGGCAAGGCCGAACAGCGACGACGAAAAAGCCGTGCCCATGCCCCGCAACGGCTCGTCGAGCCCGGCCTTGAGGGCGGCGAAGGTGGCGACGATGTCTTCGTCGGCGATGGCCAGGTTCTTGATCACCAGGCCGACCGAGCTGACCGTATCCAAGAGGCCCCAGAAGGTGCCGAGCAGGCCGAGGAAGATCAACAGGCCGATCATGTAGCGCGAGATGTCGCGGGATTCGTCGAGCCGGGAGCCGATACTGTCGAGCATCGAGCGTGTCGCCATGGTCGACAGCATCATCTTGCCCTTGCGGTCCGACAGCATCTTGGCCATCGGCGCCAGCAACCTGGGCGTCGCCTGGGAGGTCGTGGTGGCCTTGCCGTCGGCCCGGAAGGTCTCGATCCAACGCACCTCCGGACCCAGGCTCATGACTTGGCGGAAACTGTGGCCGATGCC
>CAZVDW010000350.1:0-10057 GCA_964625645.1 uncultured Rhodospirillaceae bacterium | reverse complement strand
CAAATCGCAAGAAAACCGGCCTCCAACCCCTGGTTTCTTGCAAAAAACGAATACTTTAGTCGCTAGAAAACCCAGCCATTTCAAAAGCTAACGATTTCTTCACGGAGAACGACTTAGATGAACTTTCTACAGATGTAGATGACTATCGGCAGTACATACCGCTATTGCATGTCTATTATGTTGCTGTGCGAAAAGAGTTTCAAAATCAGAAAATTGGTACAATGTTATTGGGGAATTTACTCTCGCGCTGCGGATATGTAGTACGAAATGTGGGTGTTTATGGAATCGCGCTTAACGCTCTAACTCCGCGTGCGCTTGAACTCTATGAAATGTACGGTTTCCGACAGTTCAATGATACAAAATATCCTTTGATGTTGCTGCCAACTCAATCACTCATTGATTTGACTAAAGAGGAATACGGTGAACAGTGACGAAGGAGCGATCGCTTCTCGCACACCATCAAGACGTTAGTCCTCTGCTTGTACAGATAGGGTAATCGCCTGACACTACCGCCCCGGCTCCGCCCAGTAAGGGGGCTGAGCAGGCTCAGGCGGTGCCTTGCTGGCCGTTGCCGTTGCCGCCACCGTTGCCGCCGGCACCGCCGCCGTCCTGGGCCTGGGCGGCGGCCGCTTCCTGGGAGCGGCGATAGAGCGCCAGGAAGTCGATCGGGTCGAGCATCAGCGGTGGGAAGCCGCCGTCGCGGGTGCAGTCGGCCAGCACGCGCCGCGCAAACGGGAACAGGTGGCGCGGGCATTCGATCATCACCAGCGGCCGCAATTGCTCGGGGTCGAAGCCCGAGAGGTGAAAAACCCCGGCATAGGTCAGCTCGGCGACGAAGGCGACCTCGTCGCCGTGTTTGGCGTTCGCCGTCAGCACCAGCGCGACTTCGTGGTCGTCGCCTTCCATGGGCCGGCCGTTGACCGAGACCGAGAGCTCGACCTGTGGTGCCGCGCCCTCGCGCAGGCTGGCCGGGGCGCGCGGATTCTCGAAGGACAGATCCTTCACATACTGGGCCCGAATGAAGAGCTGCGGCTGTGCCGCCTCGGCGCCTGGTTGCCCGGCTGCGGGTGGGCTGGTTTCGTCGGCCATGGTCGATATTCCAATCCTTCAGTGCTTGGCGCTGGCTATCACGGATGGGGGTGGGAGACAACCTCGACCACTGGCGCGAGCCGGACCTCGACCATGGCGGCATTGGCCAGCTCGGCGCCCGACAGCGCGCGGATGAACCACCAATGGCTGACCACCAGGGTCTCGCCGTGATCGGGGTCGGCCGCCATGGCCTGGTGGAAGTCGCTCGCCCGCGCCTCGACATGATGGTCGTGCTCTTCGTCTTGCGGCCACCAGCGCTCGGGCATGTCGGGAAAGCGCAAGCCCGGCCAGGCCGCCGCCAGGGTCGATGACGGTGTGCCGATGTCGCAGGTCCAGGCGTAGCGCTCGCGCACCAGGGGCTCGATGGCGATCGGCGCCTCCAGCGCCTCGGCCAGGATGGCGGCGCTCTCGAGGGCGCGGGTATAGGGGCTGGCGACGAGGCGGCGCACGGCAATGTCCTTGTCGCCGAGGGCGGCGGCGGCGGCCGCGACCTGGTCGCGGCCTTTCGGCGTCAGCTTGGGGTCGCGGATGCCGGGATCGGTACCGGTTGCGCCATAGACGACATTGAACTCGGATTCGCCGTGGCGCATCAGGATCATGAGCGCTGGTCCTCGTCCCATGATGTGACGTCGCGATATTCGCCCTCGAGCACGTCGTCGCGGCGCCTGCGGCTTGCGGCCACGCGCTTGCGCAATCGGTCAAGCACCAGCCAGACCAGCAGCCGGCGGGCGGGCGGCAGCAACAGCAGGGCGCCGACGGCATCGCTGAAAAATCCGGGCAATAACAGCAGGATCCCGGCCAGCCCGAGTGCCAGGCCCTCTATGGTCTCGGCCACCGGCTCCTCGTTGCGGGCAAAGGCGGCGCGGGCGCGGCGCGCCACGCCGGCGCCCTGGATGCGCACGATAGCCATGCCGAGCACGGCCGTGAGCACGGTCGCGATGATGGTCGCCGGGGCGCCGATCTCGCCGCCGATGTAAACGAATCCGGCGATCTCGACCAAGGGCAGGCCGACGAGGAATACCAAAACCAGTAACGCCATGCTTGTTCTCCGCTCAGGAAACCCCCATGTGGGAACCCGAGTGCGTTGCCGCCAGAGGCTTAACCTGGACCGGCGGCGCCGGAAAGACTACAGTCAGGCCGCGCTGGCCGATAACGCCTCCAGGGAGGCGGACATCGGGTATGGCGACGGCGGCGAGGCCAGGCACGGCATGCAGGGATTTCAGTTTTTCGACCTTTTCATTTTCGCGATGATCGCAGCATTTCTGGTGTTGCGTCTGCATCGCGTGCTTGGCCGGCGCACCGGCCACCAGCCGCCGCCCGAGCAAAGCCGCCGCGATACGGGCGAGAGTGGCGAAGTGATACCCCTTCCCGACCGTAGCGGCCAGCGCGATGACGCGGGCGACGAGGCGCGCGATGAAGCGGAAGAGGCGGGCGCGCCGCCGCCGCCGCCACGCCGCGGCCCGGCCGGCATGACGCAAATCAAGATCGCCGACCCCGGTTTCGACGAGGTCGGGTTTCTCGACGGCGCGCGTTACGCTTTCGAAACCATCCTCGATGCCTACGCCAGCGGCGACAAGCGCAGCCTCAAGTCGCTGTTGGCGGGACCGGTCTATGAGGGCTTCGCGAACGAGATCGAGCGCCGCGAAAAGGCCAACGAGACCCTGGAGACGACTTTGGTCTCGTTCATCCTGGCCGATATCGTCGGCGCCGCGATGGCGGGCCGCAAGGCGCGGGTGACGGTCAAGTTCCTCACCGAGCAGGTCAATGTGTTGCGCGATGCCCACGGCGACGCTGTCGATGGCGACGCGGCGACGGTGGCGAAAATCACCGATGTTTGGACTTTCGAGCGCGACACCCGCTCGCGCGATCCCAACTGGCAGCTGGCCGACACCGACAGTGAGGACTGAGCGCCTCGCGGCTCTGATCTTGGCGGCTCTGCTTGCCGCCTGCACGCCCGAGGACAAGCCGACGCCCGCCGAGCCGTTCCTGCAACTGACAGCCGTTTCCTTCGCCGATCTGTCCGGTTGGCGCCATGACGACCAGAGCCAGGCGCTTGGCGCGCTGGCGCGCTCCTGCACTCGTCTGCTCAGCCTTCCCGACGAGCGCGCCATGGGCGTTGCCGGCAGGGTCGCCGACTGGTGGCCGCTCTGCACCGCGCTGGCAGCCGGGCCCGCTGACGCGCGCGCCTTCTTCGAGCATTGGTTCCGTGCCTACGCCGCCGCTGACGGCAGGCAGCGCGAGGGGCTGTTCACGGGCTATTACGAGGCCTCGCTGCAAGGCTCTCTGACCCCCAGCGATCGCTTCGCCACACCGCTGCACCGCCGGCCGCAGGATCTGGTCTCGGTCAACCTCGGCGATTTCCGCGAGGCCCTGGCGGGCGAGCGCATCGCCGGCCACGTGGTCGATGGCCGCCTCTACCCCTATGCCGAGCGCTCGGATATTGCCGGCGGCGCGCTCGACACGCGCGCCCTCGAAATCGTCTGGGTCGATGACCCGGTGGATGCCTTCTTTCTCCATATCCAGGGCTCGGGCCGGGTCGAGCTCGACGACGGGCGCACGTTGCGGGTCGGCTATGCGGCCCAGAACGGCCATCCCTACACCGCAGTCGGCCGCGTGCTGATCGCCCGCGGCGAAGTGTCCCGCGCGGCCATGTCGATGCAGGCCATCCGGGCCTGGCTCGACGCCAATCCGCAGCAAGCCCAGGCGCTGATGAACGAGAACGCGTCCTACGTCTTTTTCAGCGTGCTCGAAGGCGACGGCCCGCTCGGCGCCCAGGGCGTGGCGCTGACCGCCGGCCGCTCGCTCGCGGTCGATCGCCGCTTCGTGCCGTTGTCGGTGCCCGTCTGGCTCGACAGCACCACCCCCGACGGCGCGCGCCTGCAACGCCTGATGATCGCCCAGGACACCGGCGGCGCCATTCGCGGGCCCGTGCGCGGCGATGTCTATTGGGGCCATGGCGACGCGGCGGCCGAGATCGCCGGGCGCATGAAGAGCGCGGGCAACGCATACCTGCTGCTCCCCCGTGGGCTGGACGTTCCTGCCGCGCAACGGTAGGTTCCGCCCGACCCGAGCCACTCGATAAGGATACAGCGTATGAGCCGCGATGCGGTCGATGTCGGCCTGTTCGTGACCTGTCTGGTCGACCTGTTCCGGCCCAGCGTCGGCTTTGCCGCGGTAAAGCTGCTGCAGGACGCGGGCTGCCGCGCCCACGTGCCCGAGGGCCAGACCTGCTGCGGCCAGCCGGCCTTCAATTCGGGCGATTTCAAGGGTGCGGCGGACATCGCCCGCGACGTCATCGCCGCCTTCGAGGATTTCGACCATGTGGTGGCGCCGTCGGGCTCCTGCGCGGCGCAGCTCAAAATCCATTACCTGGAGCTGCTGGCGGACGATCCTGCCTGGGCGCCGCGGGCCGAGGCGCTGGCGGCGAAGACCTGGGAGCTGGTCTCGTTCCTGGTCGATTGCCGCGGCGTCGACGCGGTCGAGGCCAGCCACGACGGCAGCGTCACCTATCACGATTCCTGCTCGGGCCTGCGCGAGCTCGGCGTCAAGGAGCAGCCGCGCAGGTTGCTCGGCTCGGTCGCCGGCCTCAGCCTGACCGAGCTCGACGGCGCCGAGGAGTGCTGCGGCTTCGGCGGCACCTTCTGCGTCAAATACCCCGAGGTCTCGGGCAAGATCGTCGGCCAGAAGACCGAGGCAATTACGGCCAGTGGCGCCGCCACCCTGCTCGCGGGCGACCTCGGCTGCCTGCTCAACATGGCCGGCAAGCTCACGCGCGAGGGCGGCGCCGTCGAAGTGCGCCACGTCGCCGAGGTGCTGGCAGGCGAGGCCGGCCCGGCCATTGGGCGCAAGCGATGAAGGTCACCTCGTCCGCTTTCAAGGAGACCGCCCACAAGGCGCTGCACGACGAGCACCTGCAGGAGGCGCTCGGCCTGCTGCGGACCAATTTCGGTGGCGCCCGCGGTGCCGCGGTGGCGCGCCTGCCCGAGTTCGAGGCCCTGCGCGATGCCGGGCGCGACATCCGCAACCACACTATCGAGAACCTCGACCATTACCTTGAAGCCTGGGAGGCCAAGGCGGTCGAACAGGGCGCCATCGTGCACTGGGCGCGCGACGGCGCGGAAGCGCGTAAGATCATCCTCGAGCTCTGCCGCTCGGTCGATGCCAAGCTCATGGCCAAGAGCAAGACCATGATCTCGGAAGAGATCGCGCTCAACCCCTTCCTCGAAGGCGAGGGCGTCGAGGTCATCGAGACCGATCTCGGCGAGTACATATTGCAGCTGGCGGACGAGCCGCCGAGCCACGTCATCGGCCCGGCCATCCACAAGACCAAGGAGCAGGTCGCCGAGCTCTTCCGCGACAGCCACAGCAAGCTCGATCCGGCCCGCCGCCTGGTCGAGATCCCCGACATGGTGGGCGAGGCGCGCCAGGTCCTGCGCGAGCGCTATTTCGAGGCCGACGTGGGCCTCACCGGCGCCAATTTCCTCATCGCCGAGACCGGCTCTTCCGTCATCGTCACCAACGAGGGCAACGGCGATCTCAGCCAGGGCCTGCCGCGCATGCATATCGTGCTGGCGACCATCGACAAGGTCATTCCCAGCCTCGACGATCTGGCTACGATGCTGCGCCTGCTGGCGCGCTCGGCCACCGGCCAGGAGATGGCCTCCTACACCACGCTGTCGACCGGCCCGCGCCGCTCGGACGCCGAGGGCGGGCCTGAGTCCTATCATGTCGTGGTGCTCGATAACGGCCGCAGCGGCTGGCTCGGCACGCCTTTCCAGGAA
Organism: uncultured Rhodospirillaceae bacterium; assembly: GCA_964625645.1. Taxonomy (GTDB): domain Bacteria; phylum Pseudomonadota; class Alphaproteobacteria; order UBA7887; family UBA7887; genus UBA7887. Next base: position 4,187 of record CAZVDW010000350.1, on the reverse strand, counting down.
GCGCTGCGCTGCGTGCGCTGCGGCGCCTGCATGAACCACTGCCCGGTCTATGGCGCGGTCGGCGGCCATGCCTATGGCTGGGTCTATCCCGGCCCCATCGGTGCCGTGCTGACCCCGGCCCTGGTCGGCATCGAGCGCGCCCGCCACCTGCCCAACGCCTCGACCTTCTGCGGCAAATGCGAAGCCGTCTGCCCCATGCGCATCCCCCTGCCCAGGCTGATGCGCGAGTGGCGGCGTAAGGAGTTCGAAAGCAAGGTGCAGCCCGCCCGCCAGCGTTTCGGCCTCGCCATATGGCGCTGGCTGGCCCGGCACCCGGCGCTCTATCGCGGGGCAACCGGATTGGCGGCGAAGGGCATGCGGCTGCTGGCGCGTGACGGCCGCATCCGCCGCCTGCCCCTGGCCGCTGCCTGGACCTCGCAGCGCGACATGCCGGCACCGGCCGCACGCTCGTTCCAGAGCCAATGGAAGATGCGCAAATGAGTGCTCGCGAGAATATTCTCGGCAAAGTCCGCGCGGGCATCGGGCGCAAGCCCGGCGCCGCCCGCGGCCCGCGCCCGGCGCCGGCGCCGATCCCCGCCCGCGGCCAGATCGAAGGCGAAGCACGCCTTGCCCTTTTTACCGAGCTGTCCGAGACAGTGGCGGCGACGGTGGCGCGCATTCCCGACATGGCGGCGCTGCCGGCCGCCATCGGCGAGTATCTGGCGAGCCAGAACCTGCCGGCCGAGATCATGGCGACGGCGGATGGGAATTTCGACGCCGTGCCCTGGGGCAGCCAGCCGACCCTGGAGGTGCGCCGCGGCAGCCCCGGCATCGGCGACCTGGTGGCGCTGGTCCAGGCTTCGGCCGGCGTCGCCGAGACCGGCAGCCTGGTGATGTGCGCCGATGCCGACAACCCGCACATGGCGAGCTACGTGCCGGAGACTTCGGTCGTCGTGCTGCGCGCCGATCGCCTCGTCGGCACCCTCGATGACGCCATGGCGAGGTTGCGCGGCGCAGGCGACTTGCCGCGCGCGGTGAGCCTGATCACCGGGCCCTCGCGCACCGGCGACATCGCCTTGAAGATCGAGCTTGGCGCGCACGGCCCGCGCCGCCTCCATATCGTGATCGTCGATGAGCCAGGGGCGGCGTGAGCGGCGGGGGCCCCGCCCCGGGCAGGGTGCCCGCCCCGGGCTGAGCGCCGAGGACCTGGCGCTGTGGCGCCACGTCACGCGCGGCGACGCGCGCCTGCCCGACCGCCTCGACGACGACGCCTATGATGCCCTGCCGCCCGACGACGAGCTGCCGGCGCCAAAGCGTTCGCGCCCGGCACGCATCGTCAGCCAGCTACCGCCCGTGCAGCCTGGCCGCACGGCCGGCCTCGACAAGCGCAGCGCCCAGCGCCTGCGCCGCGGCCAGACCGAGATCGAGGCACGCCTCGACCTGCACGGCCTGACCCAGACCGAGGCCCACCGCGCCCTCAACGCCTTCGTCGCCGGCCAGCAGGCGGCCGGGCGCCGCTGCCTGCTGATCATCACCGGCAAGGGCGAGCGCGGCGCAGGCATCCTGCGCCAGGCCCTGCCGCGCTGGCTCGCCGAAGCCCCCAACGCCGGCCGCATCCTCGCCATCGAACAAGCGCAGGCCCGCCACGGCGGCGACGGCGCATTCTATGTGCTGCTGCGGAAGGGGCGCTGAGGGCGACGAGGACGGCACGATGGTTTTCTAGGCGAGCCAGGCGCGGAAACGACCGCTCTACGTCCGATTTCAGACCTGAGTCGGCAGCGTAGGCTAAGGTAAGCCCGCTTGCTGCAGTAGGTCGCGCCAATGTGCACGAATATCGGGATCCCGAATGCGCTGCACGGACACTGCCGTATTGGTATTGAATTCGGGATTCTTGCGCAGCAGCTCGCGCGCTCGGGTTTCAGCCTCCTCCATCGATCCCAGCTCCAGATATGGAATAATGATATTGACGTTGCACCAAATGAAATCGGGGAGGTCTCGCAAACAAGCTCGATAATTCGAGATCGCATCCTCATAAGCCCCGAGGAAAATACGAGCGACGCCCAAAGGATGGACAAACCAGACAGCCGAAGGGTCCAGCTGAATGGCCCGCTGGATCAACTGCAAACCTCGTTCAGGGGCTCCCGAATACGTGTTGATGAGCGATGCATAGGCAAGAGTAGCGGCGTTGCCAGGGGTGATCTCGATGGCTCTGGAAGCATATCCCAGCGCTTTGTCGTATTCTTGTCTGGCCAGGTATATCAGTCCGAGAAATCCGTAAGCCGGGCCAAGCGAATCATCGAGCTCTATCGCTTTCAAGAACAAGCGTTCGGATACGGCAAGAGTTTCTTCCGGCGTGTCGGACCAGCCCGCCATCGCTTTATTGTAGTGAATCATCGCCAGCATATGGGTCGCCGCCGCAAACGTCGGATCAATGACCAAAGCCGCCTCAAAGAGCTCCTGCGCGCGGGAAACGTCCGCCATCGTTAGCCGGCCTTGAATTTCCAAAGCGCGGAGGAAGAGATCGTACGCCTCGGGGTCGTCTGTTGTGCGGCGATAAACGCGCTCCTGCTCGCCACTCGAAAATTCGACATTCAGCTCAGCTATAACCGTACCGACGATTTCGTCCTGGACTGCGAAGATGTCGTCAATGGAGCGGTCAAACCGGTCGGCCCACAAATGCTCCCCGGACAAGGCATCAATAAGCTGGACGTTGACTCTGATTTGCCCTCCTGCTTGAAGTATAGACCCCTCAAGCACATGGCTGGCGCCGAGCGTCTCGGCTATTTCCCGCACATCAATCGATCTTCCCTTATAGGCAAAGGTCGAGTTGCTGGCTATGACGCCAAGTTTCCGTACTTTTGAAAGGTCGGTAATCATCGTATCGGTAATGCCGTCTGCGAAGTACTCCTGATCCGGATCGCCCGATAAATTATCGAATGGCAGCACGGCAATCGTCGGCCCCGAGTCCATGGCGAGAATCGGACCACCGGGCGCCGGCTCGATGACCGGGTTCTGCCACCACTGCCAGAGCATGGCTGGGAGCCCCAGGAGCAGGATGACGACGACGATCGCCAAATGCCGAAATCTTGGCCGTGGCCGACTTGGTTCGGGCACCACTGCCCCCTCGGCCATTACCCGATAGGCCTGCACCGGCTTGGCAATGTTCTTGACCTCATGCTCGCCGATATCGGCGAAGGCCGCATTCACGCGCCCGGCAACCGCTCCATGCACCATGTCCGACACGATGATACCGGCGGGATCGGCGATGCCTTCGAGACGCGCCGCAACATTGACGCCGTCGCCATAGACAGTGCCATCGGCCTTCTCGTGAATATCGCCGAGGTGGATGCCGATGCGGAACTGCATCTGGCGGGGCTCGGGCACGCCCTCATTGAGCGCCGATAGCTCGTCCTGGATCGCCACCGAGGCCCGCACCGCTCCATTGGTGGTGTCGAACACTGCAAGCACGCTATCGCCCGCAGTGTCCACCACGCGGCCTTGGTTTGCCTCGATGTGTTTGGCGAACACCGCCCTGGCCCTATCCAGCGCCGCGATCGTGGCTTTCTCGTCATCGGCCATGAGCCGCGAGTAGGCCACGGCGTCCGCCGCCAGAATGGCTGCGACGCGCTCCGTTGTGGCCGCGGTGTCCTGCTGCTGGCCGTCCCCGTCTTCGCTCACGCCATAATCCCTCCTTTTGGCGTGTGAAGTCATTTTCGGCGATGGTACGGCCTGCTACTGCCACGCGCAACGCGGCGGTAAATTGAACATCTCCATTTTGTCATTTTGAGGGCCAAGATTGGAGCGGCTCGAAGGTCTCGAATTGGCCATGAATTCGACAACTCAGGTCCAGCCCACTACGACCGGAATCAACGCCTTAGCCGACATCCAAAGATGTTTTGACCGTTCCACCCACGATCCGGAGCATGGGTTCATGCGCGGCCGACAGGCCGCCTTGAGCCGATCTGAAATCGCACGCCGCCGACAATGCTCTGCCGCCGGATAAGGCGTCGCCGGCGGCGCTGCCTGTTGGTGATCACCGGCATCGCGGCACCGCGTTCGCCTTGAGGCGCCAGCGCCCGCGGCGTAGCATGCCGGCCGATGGGGAGGACGCGCGGTGGCGGACCACGGAGTCGAACAGAAGCTCGCGGCGATACTGGCGGCTGACGCTGTCGGCTATTCGGCCCTGATGGGCGCTGACGAGCGCGCCA
>CAZVDW010000349.1:0-7788 GCA_964625645.1 uncultured Rhodospirillaceae bacterium | reverse complement strand
CGGCAAACAGGCCGAAGCAGGTGGCGCCGCTGCCGGACATGCGTGCCAAGAGACAATCGGTTGCTCCGTCGAGCGCGGCCAGCACATCTGCGATGACAGGCGCCAGGCGCCGCGCCGGGGCTTCCAGGTCGTTGCGGCGTTGGCCGAGCGCCGCGGCCAGGGCTGCCGCGCTCAGCGGCATCTCGGCAAAGGGCGCCGGCGGCGAAAAGGCGCCTTCGCGGGCGGCGAAGACGGCCGCTGTCGAGACGGGTACACGCGGGTTCACCAACAGCAGCGCGCAGGGTGGTAGCGGCGCGCTGAGCGGCGTCAGCTGTTCACCGATGCCGCCGAGCACGAGCGGTCGCGAGGCCAGGCAGGCGGGAACGTCCGCGCCGAGCGCGCCGGCGATGGCATGCATCTCTTCTGCAGGAAGCCTCGCCTGCCACAGCCGCGACAGCAGGCGCAGGGCCGCGGCCGCGTCGGCCGAGCCACCGCCGATTCCGGCGGCGACGGGCAAGGTCTTGTCCAGGGTGATCGCCGCCCGGGGCGCGATGTCGGCGGCAGCGGCGAGGGCGCGCGCGGCACGCAATACCAGATTGTCCTCGTCCGCCGTCTCGCCGAGCGCCTTGGCATTTGGGCCATCCACGGCGAGGCTGAGCTGCTCCGCCGGCGCGGCGCTCAAGGTGTCGCCGAGCTCCGTGAACACCACCAGGCTGTCGAGCAGGTGATAGCCGTCCTCGCGGCGGCCGGTGACGTGCAGATGCAGATTGACCTTGGCCGGCGCCGGCTCACTGAGGTGGCCTTGCGCCAGGTCTAGAGGTCCTCGGGCCGGTCGCCCGGCAGCGGCAGGGGGTCGAGGCCGTTGGCGATCTTGTCCCGCAGGCTGTCGGCGACCTCGCTCTCGGGCTCGAAGGAAAGCGCGCGGCGCCATTGAAAGCGCGCCTCTTCGCGCCGGCCGACCCGCCACAGGCCGTCGGCGTAATGGTCGATGATGACCGGGTCCGAGGGCCGCAGCTCGGCGGCGCGCTCGAGGTGCTCGGCGGCGCCTGCGAAGTCGCCGAGCTGATAGAGCACCCAGCCCAGACTATCGACGATATAGCCGTCATTGGGACGTTGCTCGACGGCGCTTTCGATCATCGCCCGGGCGCGATCGAGATAGAGGCCTTTCTCGACCCAGCTGTAGCCGAGATAGTTGAGCACCAGGGGCTGGTCGGGCTCGAGCTCGAGCGCCTGCAGGAAATCGGCTTCGGCGCGTGGCCATTGCTTGGAGCGCTCGAGCGCGATGCCGCGGGCGTAGAGCAGTGTCCAATGGCGCTGGTCGAGGGTGGGGATGCGCGCCAGCGCCAGATCATAGGCCTCGACCGCATCCTCCCAGCGGCTGCGGCTGCGCATCATGTCGCCGAGGGTGATCAGTGGATCCGCGCGCTCGGGGCGCTCGCGCGCCATGCGCCGCAAGTGCTCGGCCGCCTCGTCGATGCGCTCGAGCTCGGCCAGCGCACCGGCGGCGCGCAGGCGCAAATGCCAGGTCAAGGCGTCGCTTTCGGTGGGCGAGGTATAGGCCACGACCGCCTCCTCATAGCGCTCGGTCGCGGCCATGATGTCGCCCAGCAACATCAGGCTGGCGTCCATGTCCGGGCGCAAATAGAGCGCCATCTGGGTGTAGGCCAGCGCCGCCTCCACGGCGTTCTCCTGGAACAGGGAAGCGGCGATGCCGTAGAAGACCTCGGCATAGCCCTCGGCGCTGTCGGCCACCAGAACCCGCGGCGGCTCGCCCGTCACCAGCATGCCATAGGCTTCGTCGAGGAACGTGGTGTCCGGGTTCTGCTCGACATAGGAATCGTATATGGCGCGTGCCTCGTCGGTGCGGTCCGAGCGCTGAAAGAAACCGGCCGCGGCAAGCACCACCCGCAGCGAGCCGCCGCGCAGCGCGCTCAGCGCGCCGGCAAAACCGGTCTCCGCATCCTGGCTGTGACCCAGGATCTCGCCGATCAGCCCGGTATGGAAGTCGTGCGTGCTGGCGAAAGCCGAGGTCCTGCCAAGCTCGGCCAGGGCTGCCATGGGGTCGCCCGCGTCCGAGCCCACCAGGGTCCAGGCCGTCAGCAGGGGGATGAGATATTTGTTGAGCCCGGTTCCGGGCGCGGCGCGAAGGTGGCCGAGGGCGACGGCGCTATCGCCCTTGGCAATGGCGTCTACCGCCAGCGCAATGCCGGCAATGCGCGTTTCCTCGTCCACCTTCTGCAGGCGCAGCGCATAATCAACCGCGTCAGCCATGTCGCGCTCGGACAGCGACGCGGTCAGGGCTTGCGCCAGGAGCTCCGGATTGGCGGGGTCGTCGGCCAAGACCCGGGCGACGTAGTGGGCTATGGCGGCACTGTCGTGGTTGCGCCGTGCGTGCCGCGTCGCAAGATAACTGCCAAGAGCGGAGGTTGCGGCGGGCAGGTCGCCATTGCCGGCCGCAGGTGCTGCAGCAGCGTCGATACCCGTCTCGCCCGCTGCATTGCCCTGGCCGTTGCCGCCATTGCCGCTGCAGGCAGCCGTCAAAGCCGCGACAGCGAACAGCGCCGCCACCGTCCGCGACGCGGGTCGTCGGCGCTTCGTGGTGGATATGACCAGGGAGCCCATGGGGCAAAGCCTCGCGTTGGCGCTGAATTCTCCTATTACATAGCCATCCCTGGCAGCGAAGTCCACGTGGCGGGACCGCGCGGCCGGATGGGCAAGCAACCAGGAGCTTTCAGCGCTTGCCGCTGAGCCCACGGCATCAATGGCGAATTTGTCGCAGTGCTGCCACGATCTATATCCATTGAGAGAGTAGCACTCAGGCCAAGTCTTCATCGAAGCCGCAGCCTGCACGGCCCACTCGTAGCGCAGAATACATGGGAAAATGGCGGCTATGTCGGCCGAGCAGCATCAAGACGAACCGGCCGGTCCGCCTGGCGATTCAGCTCGCGAACGGACGCTGGCGGGACTGCTTTTTCCGTTCGGAATCATGCTTGTTCTGTTGTTTGCCACAGGCGCGGGATTGACATGGTTCGCGGCGAGCTCACAGGACAACCTCACAGCCAAAAATACCCACCAAATATTACGGTCGGCGCTCAAAACAAATTTACAGAACTTGACCCAGATGTCGAAAGATTATGCCTACTGGGATGAAATGGTTGCGAACATTGTCACAGATTTTGACAAAAGCTATGCCGCAAGACAGAGCACGTACTTAGCTGAGAACTTCGCCGTGACAAGCGTCCATTTTTTCGACGCCGAGGGCGGTAACGTCTATGCTTGGATGGATGGCACAGAGGTGGCCGACGATCCGTTGGAGAATTTCTCGGATGATATCTGGTCGATTATCGCGCGTGCGCGAGACTCGGCGAATGATGCTGTCCCAACTGCGGTGGAAGGGTATGCCGGCGACGGCAAAGCCGCCTATTTCATCGGCGCCTCTCAACTGACCGATTACGATTCCGCTGCCGATGTGCTTGTTCCGCGTGGCACCGACTGGGTGCTCGTCCTGACCCGCCGATTGGACGCGGACCTGCTGACCGAGATTGCCGGCAATTTCGGTATTGACGGCTTGCGGTTTGTGGCACCGGGTGTGCGCGCGGCGGATGACAGCGGGCTTGCGCTCGGCAAAGGGGACGATGTTGTCGGTCACCTTGCCTGGGAGCCGAAGCAAACCGGTCGGGACCTGATCGTCACCCTGATTCCCGTCCTCGGCTTGACGATGGCGCTCAGTGCCGGTTTTACCGTGATATTTTACCGGCGCGGCCGTGACATCGTCAGCCGATTTCGGCGCGAGCTTCGCGCCAGAACGCGCGCGCAAGAGAGCTTGGGCAGAGCGCTTGAGGATGTGAAGGCGGCGAAGACACAGGCGGAATTGGCAAGCAACGCCAAATCCGCTTTCTTGTCGTCGATGAGTCACGAGCTGCGAACGCCGCTGAACGCGGTGGTCGGCTTTTCGCAATTGCTGAGGGACTATTCCGACGAGCTGCTGACGGGCGAGCAAGCCGAATATGTCCATCAAATCGTTGTCGCGGGCGATCTTCTCAACGAGTTGATCGAGGATGTGCTCGACCTCTCCAAGATCGAAGAGGGAAGGATCGAGATGTCGCTGGCGCCCGTCGCCGTCGGGCCTGTCATCGAGGAATGCCTGGAGATGGTGGCAAATGCGGCACGTGATCGCGGAATCACCATCAACGCGGAGGCCAGCGGCACCACGGCGTCAGTCGTAGCGGATGCGGTACGGCTCAAGCAAGTGAGCTTGAACGTCCTTTCCAATGCGGTGAAATACAATCGCGACGGCGGCACGGTCAGCGTCGAGACCTCCATTGCCGAACTAGGGATTCTGCGCATCACAGTCCAGGACACGGGTATCGGCATCCCGGCCGACAGGCGCGAGGAGGTGTTTGAGCCGTTCTCGCGTCTCGGCGCCGAGAGCACCGCAGTTCCCGGTACCGGAATCGGCTTGACCATTAGTCGCCAGCTGATCGGGTTGATGGGCGGTAGGATGGATTTCGACAGTGTCGTCAACGACGGCAGCCGTTTTTGGATCGAGATTCCGCTCGCCGAGCGGCTGGCGCCGAGCGCGTGACCGGCATCGGTATCGCCGCACCCGCGTCTTCGCATCATCCGAAGCGCGCTGCCGCCATCGCTGGGTCGTAATAATGCCGGAGGTTGACCTTGGCGCACCGATGGCGCTAAACACCGCGCTCAGCCCAAGGAGAAGATGAAGTTATGGCCAGCAAGAACAATCCGGCCCGGCGTCAGCGCCAGAGCGCCGACAAGGACTACCAGGGCAAGAAGGTGAAGCCGGTGCTCTATGTCGGCTCCTTTGTCGGCCATGGGCGCTACATTGCCGCCCAGGACGAAGCTGGCAAGCTGGTCAAGGACGCGGCCGGCAAGCCGGTCCCCTTCAGCGCCATCTGATCCCGCGACCATGGCCGGACAGGCGAGCGGCGACCACGCCGGCGCACTGTCCGCGCTTGCCTGGCTGGTCGCCGCCGGCGCCGACGAGGCGCTCGACGAGGCTGCGCGCGATCGTCTGATCGCGGCGCCGGAGCCTGCGCCTGCGCCCGAGGCACGGCCGGCCCCGGCCCCCGCGCCCGCCGTGACGCATGCGCTGACCCCCACCAATGCCCTGATCGACCACGCCCGCGCCGCCGCCGAGGCGGCCGACAGCGTTGCCGCCTTGGCCGAGGCCGTGGCCGCTTTCGACGGCTGCGCCTTGAAGAAAACCGCGAAGAATACGGTCTTCGCCGACGGCAATCCGCAAGCCGACCTGATGCTGATCGGCGAGGCTCCCGGCGCCGAGGAGGACCGCCGTGGCCTGCCTTTCGTCGGCAAGGCCGGCCAGCTTCTCGATCGCATGCTGGCGGCGATCGGACGCGACCGCGACAGCGCCTACATCACCAACATGCTGTTCTGGCGCCCGCCCGGCAACCGCTCGCCGAGCCCGGAGGAGATCGCGCTGTGCCGCCCCTTCGTCGACCGCCACATGGCGCTGGTACGCCCGCGGCTGATCGTTTGCGTCGGCGGCATATCGGCCAAGGCGCTGCTCGATCGCACGCAAGGCATCACGCGCTTGCGCGGCCGCTGGTACGAAATCGCGCCGCCCGGCGAAGCGCCGATTGCGGCGACCGCCATGTTCCACCCGGCCTATCTGTTGCGCCAGCCGGCGCAAAAGCGGCTCGCCTGGCGCGACCTCTTGGCGATTCGCGACAGGCTCGGCGCGGTGGCGGGCGACAGCGAAAAAAAGTGACCCTCTCGTCTTGGAAGCGCTTCTGAGGCGCCTTCGGCAATCACCTGATATCGCTATCAGAGTTTCGATTTAGTTCGAATTGGCAATGATTTTTGAGGCCTCGTCGCGATCTTGCGGCCCCGGCCGGTCCCGCCTATAAGACGGCTTCATTTTCGACGTATTTTTGGGCGAATTCGGGGTCCCGACGTGGCGCTTGTGGCGAAAGTTCGGTCGGCTGCGGCACTTGTGGCGCTCGCTTTGGCACTCGCTGGCGGCGCTGCGGTCGGCCAGGACGGCGTGGCGGAAGAACGCGTCGCGGCGCTTGGCGGCGCCGTGGTGGCGCTTGACCGCGTCGCCCGCCTGCCGTCGGTCTTAAGTCGCTCGGACCGGGAGCGCTATCGGCGCATCTTCGCCCTTCAGGAAGATGGCGCCTGGGATGATGCGGACGCGCTGATCGCCGTGCTCGACGCCCCGCTGCTGATGGGCCATGTGCTGTTCCAGCGCTACATGCACCCGACCAAATACCGCTCGTCCTATGACGAGCTTGCCGGTTGGCTGGCGCTCTATGCGGATCATCCGGGCGCGGAGCGTATCCACCGCCTGGCCTTGAAGCGCCGGCCCGGGGGCGCCGCGGCACCGCACGAGCCCGTGGCCGGCGCGCTGCGGGGCATCGGCGAGATCGGCGACTATATCGAGCCGGCATTACCGCGCCTCGATCTCGATCGCACGCAGCGCAAGGCAGCCAAGGCCGTTCGCCGCGAGGTCTTGCGGCTGGTGCGCAAGGGCAAGCCCGACCAGGCCGAGGCGCGTCTCGTAGCCTCCGACGTCGCGGGCCTGTTGAGCGCGGCGGAACAGGACGCCCTGGCGGCAACGGTCGGGCGCGGCTACTTCGTCGCCGGGCGCAGCGCCGATGCCCGCGCCATTGCCGAGCCCGCCGCGGCACGCTCGGGCTCTCATGTGGGGGAGGCACGCTGGATTTCCGGGCTCGCAGCCTGGCGCCTCGGCGACATCGCCGCCGCCTTGCCCCATTTCGCCAGGCTTGCGGAATCGACCTCGGATCCGATCCTGATTTCCGGCGGTGCCTATTGGGCAGCGCGCGCCTTCACCCGTCAGGGTAACGCCGCGGCTGCCACCCGTATGCTGCGCCTGGCCGCGGCGCATCCGCGCACGATCTATGGCCAGATGGCCCAGCGGTCGCTGTTCGAGGCACCCGGTTTCTCCTGGGAGCCGCCGCGTCTCAACCAGGCCATGCTGGACAGCCTCGAAAGCGCGCCCGGCACGCGGCGCGCCATCGCGCTTGCCGAAGTCGGCAAGACGGCGCTGGCCGAACAGGAGGGCCGCAAGCTCTATGCCCGGCTCGGCCGCGAGGCCGCTCCGGCAGTATTGGCGCTTGCCGACGCCCTGGCACTGCCCGGTATCCAGATCCGTCTCGGCAGCCAGCTTGCGAATGCCGACGGCAGGCGGCATTTGCGGGCGCTCTATCCGGTGCCGAGCTGGCAGCCGGCCGATGGTTTCCGCGTCGACCAAGCGCTGATCCTGGCTCTCGTGCGTCAGGAATCGACTTTCGATCCCCGCGCCCGCAGCAAGGCAGGCGCCCGTGGCCTGATGCAGCTCATGCCGCGCACGGCAGCCTATATCGCCGGCGACCGTCGCTATGCCAATGGCGCCGCGGACGCCCTCTTCGCACCCGGCCTCAATCTGTCGCTGGGTCAGAAATATGTGCGCTATCTGCTCGAACATGACCGTGTCGACGGCAATCTGCTGCATTTGCTGGCAGCCTATAACGCCGGTCCGGGCCGTCTCGGCAAGTGGCTGGCGCGCATGGCCGGCGAGGACGATCCGCTGATGTTCATCGAGAGCCTGCCGTCGCGCGAGACCCGGCGCTTCATCCGGCACGTTTTGGCGAACCTGTGGATCTACCGCCACCGCCTCGGCGAGCGGGCCCATAGCCTCAATGCCCTGGTGGCCGGGCGCTGGCCGACCATCGCTGCGCCAGGAGAGCTGGCCGACGCCCGTTAAGGAGCTGCCATCATGTCCAAGATCGATTCACCGCGACCTTTCCTCGCGGTCAACATCGC
>CAZVDW010000348.1:0-2159 GCA_964625645.1 uncultured Rhodospirillaceae bacterium | reverse complement strand
GAAGGCGTCGGCGAGACCGGCATCGACGAACACCACCCGCGGCTCGGCGTTACGCAGCTGGTGTTGCAGAAAGGCGCCCTTCAGCTCGGTGTTTATCGGCACGAAGATCGCACCCAGTCGCATCGTCGCGAACATGGCCAGGAGGAATTCGAGGCGATTTCTGACCAGCGCCAGGACCCGGTCAGCCGGCTTTACGCCCAGCTCCGCCAGGTTGCGCGCCAGGCGCCGGCTTTCCCGATCGAGAGCGGCGAAGCTCAGGCTGGTGCCATGCTCGAAGCAAATGAACTCCCGCTCGCCATGAGCCGCAGCCTGCCGCCGGGCCAGATCGATCAGGGTCCAGTTCGACAGGTACTCGCTCATGGCCGCTGCGTCCCAGGTCCCCGACGCGAGGTCAAATCGGCACCGGGAACGCTGTCAATCCGCAAGGACACAGGGCGTCGGCCGGCCGGCCGCGGCAGGGCGTCTAGAGCAGGGCGACGCATTTGGCCAGCGCGTCGCGCTCCGCCGCCGCGTAGGCGCTGCTCTCTTCACCCGTGCCTGCATCCGTCTTGCCAAGCGAGAACGTGACGCCGTCGCTGCTGCCGCCGAGGGGCTCGGCGGCGCCGATGCGCGCGCGGCCGAATTGGGCGCGGGTGATATCGTGCTCGGGGACTGTGAGGCGGCACAGCACCACCACCTCGTCGCCTTCGCTGCGGCGCTCGGCGATCTCGACCTGCCAGCCGTTGCCATAGCGGTCGTTGAGAAAGCGCTCGGGCTCGGAAAGGTCCGCAGGCTTCCCGGAAACGCGCGACGCGGGCCGCTGTTGCGTGCCGGCCAGGGCGTCGAGCTCGCGGCGTGCGTCGTCGAGCATGGTATCGAATGGCGAGGCGGTGCTCATGGGGCGCTCGCAGTCTGGTTCCACCATTGGCGGAAATCGGCTTGCACGCGGTCTGCCGTGCCCGTGGCGAGGCCGCGTAGCAGCTTGAGCACTTCGCCGCTTGGCACCACGTCGCCGTATTTGGCGTCGATATCGAAGAGATTGGCTTGGTGCGGCCCTTCGGCACGGTCGCCAACCGCGTCCTCTACCACCACCGTGAGATAGCCGTTCTGCAGCGAGTCGATGGCCGAGGCGCGGATACAGCCGCTCGTGGTGCAGCCGGCCATGACCACGGTGTCGACCGCCAGCGCAGCCAGGCGCGCGTGCAAATCGGTGCCGAAAAAGGCGCTGGCATATTTCTTTTCCAGCACCGGCTCGCCGAACTGCGGCGGGATGCGCGCATCGACCTCGACCATCTTCGAGCCCTTGACCAGGATCGACAGGGCAGGGACTTTCTTGATGAAGACGCCGGCATCGCGGAAGTGGGGCTCGTAGGCGACGGTGGTGTAGAAAATCGGCAGCTCCGCGCGGCGGAATGCCGCCAAAAGCTCGGCCGTGACGGCAAGCTCCCTGGCGAAATCGCCGCCGAGCCCCGTCGTCGGGTCGGTGAAGCCATTGATGAAATCGACCACCAGCAAGGCCGGGCTTTTGCCGAAGCCCGAGCGGTCGGCGAAGCCCTTGCGCCGGTATTCGGCAAAGGTATCGGTCTGCGATTTATCCATGCCCATCTCCACGCTCTGAGCTGACGATACTCCCACAAGACAGGCGCATCAATCCACGGCCCCGCTTGATCGCGGCAGGCGGCGGCGCTATCAACGATGGTCGGGGAACGGTGTCAGGAGCGGAGGCGCACTATGGGCGACGAAAAGGGCGGCATTTCCGGGCGCGCGACGCGCGCGGCGGGAATCGGGCCGAGCTACCGGCCGCAATCTCTGCTCGGCGCGGCGGGCGGTCTTTCGGCCTCGGTCTCGCGCCATTCGCTGGCCAGCGGCGGCGGTAAGAAGGAGATCTTTTGCGCCTTCGGCATCGATGTCGATGCGGTGGCCGGCTGGCTCGGCTCCTATGGCGGCGAGGATTCGCCCTGCGACATCTCGCGCGGGCTGTTCTCGGGCGAGGTCGGCGTGCCGCGGCTGGTGCGGCTGTTCGACAAGCTCGGCATCAAGACCACCTGGTTCATTCCCGGCCACTCCATCGAGACCTTCCCCGAGCAATGCCGCCTGGTGGTCGATGCCGGCCACGAGATCGGCATGCACGGCTATTCCCACGAAAACCCCATCGCCATGACGCCCGAGCAGGAAGAGCG
>CAZVDW010000347.1:0-2243 GCA_964625645.1 uncultured Rhodospirillaceae bacterium | reverse complement strand
TCCGCCCGATAGCGATCGTCGAGAGCCGGGCCTGACGATCAGACGGTTGGCAGCTCGGCGGCGGCTTGGCGCATCCGCTCGATATGCTGGTCTGCATGCAAGCCGCCGCCAAGCGTGCGCAGGCACAAATGCGTAAGGCCGGCGTCACGCCAGCCGGCCACACGGCTCTGCCATTCATGCTCCCGCGGACCCACGACCGCGACCCCGGCCTCGGTCCCTATGCTGGCCGGCTCACGGCCCGACGCCTTTGCTTCGCGCTGGATGTCGTCGCGCACGCCGGGGAACTCCTCGGGCGAACACAAGACGAACCAGCCGTCCGCCTGCCGCCCGATCCGGCGGCGGATTCGCGGCACCGGCACTCCATCGGCGCCGATCCAGAGCGGAAGCGGCCGCTGGATTGGCAAAGGATCGATTCCGGCGCCAAAGACGCGATCCCAGCGGCCTTCGAACTCGACGCTTTCCTCTGTCCACAGCACGCGCAGTAGCGCGATCTGTTCCTCGCACCGTGCGCCCCGATTGTGAAACTCAGCCCCCAGGGCTTGGTACTCCACCTCTTCCTTGCCGACGCCAATTCCAAGCCGTAGCCTGCCGCCGGATAGCACGTCTAGTGTGGCGGCCTGCTTGGCGAACAGCACCGTCTGACGCGCCGGCAACACGATTACCGACGGCACAAGCTCGATCTTTTCGGTCACACCCGCGATCAACGTCAACATGGTCATCGGTTCATAGAGCGGGCCGCTATCAGGTCGAAAGATCTGTTCGGGAACTCGCAAGTGCGTAAGACCAAGCTCTTCGGCAGCCTGGGCAAAGGCTCTGATCGCGCCGATATCGTTCTGCAGTTCCCTGACGGGCAGAGAGACGCCGACTCGCATGGTGGATGTTCTCCTGAGCGCAGGTGTGGTGAGCGCGCAGTGGCTCAGTCAGGGTAGAGAGCCCGACTGGGTTCAGGGTAGGACGGAACAAAACTCTTCGGCAATATCGTCTGGGGGGCCGAGGGTCTGTAAAATACACAGTGCTGCCTGATCGTGAGCGCCCAGACCGGACGCTCCCCTCTTGGAACCACACACTGCGCGGACAGGGTTTGCGTCATGCAGCTACGGATCAAGGAGGCCGATTTCTGGCAACCGCCGCTCGACATGGTTGCCGAGGCCATCGCGGCCGGATTGCGGACCAACTACCGCAAGGCCACAATCTCGCTTACGCCATGCCCTGACCTGTGCGAGTTGGGATGTGCGTTTTCCGGTCTCGGCGGCGCGCCTTTCTTGATTGAAATCGGCGGCGAGCCCTACGCGCACAATCCAAAATATCGCGCCGACGCCAGTTTCGACCTAGAGGCCATCGCCGCCGCCTGTGGCCGGCCGGGGGCCAACATGCTGGGCGCCGGCTTTCCCTCGCTCGTGGCCATCAACGGACGTTGCGGCGAGCTGATGCCGTGCCTGGCTCTGGGCGGCGCTTCCGTGAGCACGATCGCCCGCGTGGGGCCGGAGGAAGAGTGCGTGTTGGAGGACTACCCCTCGGTGTTGCACGGAGGATTGGGCAATCTTTACGCCTGTGATGGCGCCCCGAGCGAAGTCATCAAGGTGGAGGTGCAGGCGCGAACCGGTGACGAGCCCTCGCTCCCGCAGGCCATTCGCAAGGCGATTTCCGTCCTGACCGAGACGCCGGGCGGCCGGCAGATTGGCTTGGGCGGGATATTCACTGTGCGTAGCGGCCAGGTTCGCGCCCACGTCAGTCGCGACTATGACCGCATCCCCTTCAAGTACTACGACGAAGAAACCAACGAGGTCATCGGCCAGGACCACCTAAAGTTCTATGACGGGATGGGGCCGCACCTCATGTGCATGTCGGTGTTGTGGACCGGCGACCCCAGCGGTGGCGACTTGCACCTCCGCGCCTCGTGCGAGCACACCCACTTCTTCAGCACCGCCGGGCGCCAGGAGGGCGGCCACTACCATTATGACGTGACGCCCGAGGCCATTGCCTACACCGGGTATTTTCACACCGCCGAGCGCGTCGTCCGGGTCAATGACATCTACGCCGAGCTGGCAGTCGCCAAATGATCTAGGCCCCACGGCCCGGCTACGCATAATCGATCGCGACCGGCCGGTTTGAGGCCAGGGATTCCGTCGCCGCGTCGGCGATGATCTGGGCCCGCAGGCCGTCCGCCAGGGATGGGGCCACCGGCTCGCCGGACGCGACGCCACGAATGAACGCATCCAGCGCCGCCGCGAAGGTCTCCTGCC
>CAZVDW010000346.1:0-4599 GCA_964625645.1 uncultured Rhodospirillaceae bacterium | reverse complement strand
TATTGGCGCCGGCGCAGAACACCTTTTCCTTGGCCGAGGTCAGCACCACGGCGCCCACTTCCGGATGCTCGAAGCGCAGCCGCTGCAGGGCGTCGTAAAGCTCGATATCGACTCCAAGGTCATAGGAATTGAGCTTGAGCTCGTAGCCCGGCACCAGGCCGCCAGCCTCGTCCACATCGAGCGTAAGCTTGGCCACGGGCCCGTCGAAATAGAGCTGCCAATGGCGATATTGTTCCGGGCTGGTGCGGAAATCGATCTCCGCCGGCGCATTGGGCAGCGCCGATGCCTGCTCTTCGGCCATCGTCCCTCGCAAATCGGTATTTTAGTACTGTTTTACCGAAAGAGTAGCGGAGCGGCCCCTGGAGTCAAGCGCAGCGCTTATCCACAGGTCGCGTCGGGCGGTTGTCCACAGGCTGGGGAAAGCCTTGAAGAAAAGGCCCAAATCCGGCCTCAGGGCTGTGGATGGAGCCAATGCGTAAGCGATTGATAACATGGGGATTTGGGTGCTACTCTTGGCTCGGTTAGGAGAACGCAACGATGATACCACGACCTGCCACAGTCCTCGGCAACGCGGCGCCCGAGCGAGCCAAGGCGCCCGCTGGCATATTGCCGTATCAAGCCCTGGTGGCAACTGCGAAAGCCGGCGAGGTTGCCGCTGTCGGAGCGATCGAGCCGGACCAATTTCAGCCCAGCAGCCTCGACTTAAGGCTTGGCCCGGTCGCCTATCGCGTTCGCGCCAGTTTCCTGCCAGGCCCCGATACCGTGGTGATGGAGAAGCTGGCGCGCTATGGGATGCAGGAAATGGATTTGACCCAGGGCGCGGTGCTCGAGACGGACTGCGTCTACGTGGTGCCGTTGCAGGAGCGATTGCGCTTACCAAGCCGCGTCGACGCTTTCGCTAACCCGAAAAGCTCTATCGGTCGCCTCGACGTCTTTACACGCGTTATTGCTGACGGCAGTGGTACTTTTGACCGGGTGCCAAGAGGCTACCGTGGGCCGCTTTACGCTGAGATTGCCCCGCGCACGTTTTCGATCAAGGTGCGCGAGGGCTCGCGACTTTGCCAGTTGCGCATTCGCCGCGGGACGCCAACGGTGCGGGGGGGAATGCTGGCTCAACTCAACCGTGACGCCCGCCTGGTCGATACGCCCGCCGAGCACGCCATCATTCAGAACGACCTGATTGGTGTCACCCTCGACCTCGACGGTGAGCTAGGCGACCCGGTTGGCTTTCGCGCCCGCAAGCACACCGATTTCATCGACCTCGACCGTGTCGGCGCCTACGACGCGGCCGAGTTCTGGGAGCCGATCCGCCCGCACAAGGGCGGCGGCATCGTGCTCGACCCGGACGACTTCCATATTCTGGCGACGCGCGAGCGCGTGCGTGTGCCGCCCGACCACGCCGCCGAGATGGTCGCCTACGACACCATGGTGGGTGAGTTCCGCGTCCATTATGCGGGCTTTTTCGACCCCGGCTTCGGCTGGGGCGAGGGGCCGGGATCCAAGGCCGTGCTGGAGGTGCGCTCCCACGACGTGCCCTTCGTGCTCGAACACGGCCAGACCATCGGCTGGCTGCGCTACGAGCGCCTCGCCGGCACCCCCGACCGCATCTACGGCACCGATCTCGGCTCTTCGTATCAGGGCCAGGGCCTCAAGCTCGGCAAGCACTTCCGCCCCTGGGCTTGACCCCGCCCGCCCTGTGGCTTAGCTAGCGGGCACCGAGCACAAGGGGGCGAGCATGGCGGCCGGCCAATTCTACGACGATCTGGAGACCCGCGACCCGCAAGCGCGCGAGGCGGCGCAGTTTGCAGCGTTGCGCGAACAGCTGGCGGCGACCAAGGCGGCGAGCCCGGCCTGGGCGGCGCTGCATGACGGCATCGAGCCGGCTGATATCACCACGCGCGAGGCGCTGGCGCAGTTGCCGGTGGTACGCAAATCGGCGCTTACCGAGCGCCAGGTGGCCGAGCCGCCGCTCGGTGGCCTGACCACCGTGCCGCCCGGCGCGCTCGACTGGATCTTCTGTTCGCCAGGTCCGATTTTCGAGCCCGGCATGCGCGAGGGCGATTACTGGCGCATGGGCCGGGCGATGTTCGCCGCCGGCTTCCGTGCCGGCGATATCGCCTACAACACCTTCGCCTACCATTTGACCCCGGCCGGCCACATGATGGAAATGGGTGCCGAGGCCTGCGGCTGCGCGGTGGTGCCCGGTGGCGTCGGCAACACCGAGCAGCAGGTGCAGGCGCTGGCCGGCCTGCGGCCCAACGCTTATGTCGGCACGCCGTCCTTCCTGCGCATTCTCCTGGAGAAGGCCGAGGCGGCGGGCCACGACATCTCCAGTATCACCAAGGCGGCGGTGGGCGGCGAAGCCCTGCCGCCGTCGGTGCGCGGCGAGTTCCAGGAGCGCGGCATCGCCACCACGCAATCCTACGGCACCGCCGATGTCGGCCTGATCGCCTATGAAAGCCCGATTCCCGAAGGCATGATCATCGACGAAGGCGTCATCGTCGAGATCGTCGAGCCGCTCGGCAGCGCGCCGGTGGCCGAGGGCGAGGTCGGTGAGGTGGTCGTCACCGTGCTCAATCCGATCTACCCCCTGACCCGCGTCGCCACCGGCGATCTCTCGGCGATCCTGCCGGGACAAAGCGCCTGCGGGCGCACAGGCGCGCGCATCAAGGGCTGGATGGGCCGCGCCGACCAGACCACCAAGGTGCGCGGCATGTTCGTCCACCCGATGCAGGTGGCGCAGGTGATCGGCTGCCATCCCGAGGTTGCCCGGGCGCGCATGGTGCTGGAGAACCCGGACAACCGCGACCGCATGACGCTGCATTGCGAGTTCCCCGGCGATGGCGGCGAGCGCCTCACCCAGGCCATAGCGGAATCGATCCACACCGTCTGCAAGCTACGCGGCGAGGTGGCCTTCGTAAAGCCCGACAGCCTGCCCGACGACGGCAAGCTCATTGATGATCGGCGGACTTGGGATTAGGGCGGATCAGGGTCCGCGGCGGTACGGGGACAAATCATGGCGTGCGTTTCCTTCGGCCCGAACCAACCCCTTATATATGTTACTATCGCGACTGCGATTGTTGTTTTGGTCTATATTGCCGCCGATGATTTTATGGACATATTTCACTTGATCACATTGCAAAATGAGGAGGCGACTTGTGGTGAGTTTCTGCAAGCCTCCGATAATGCACAAGTTGAGTTCTTGAAATCCTGCAATTGTCTTGACGATACGGGCGATGGTGGCAGTCACGTGGCTGTGACGACACCTCCGTCGCCGGCAGCTCTCGAAAGCTGTGTCCGCGAGGCCGTCAAGGCCTGTGCCGCAGAGGACAGCCTGCATCGAATCACTCGCGCCTGCCTCTCGGCCCAGCAAACCGATTCCGATCAATCCTGATGTGCCCGGGCTTTGCTATTACCCCTCGGTCGCCGGTGCCTCCGGCACGCCGGCCTTGCGCAGCCCGTCCACCCGGTGCGCGATGTGGTCCTCGGGAAAATTCCAGATGCGCATCTCGTCGGCCGCGATTTCCAGGTTGAAGGCGGGATAGAGGCGCAGCAGCTCGGCGACCGATTGTTTCGCTTCCTCGGTGCGGCCCATTTGACCGTAGTTCTCGGCGAATATGATGTGGTTCCAGTACAGTCCCGGCTGGTTGATTTTGACGGCCGCTTCCAAGGCGGTTTCGTAATCTTCATAGTGATAGTAATAATTCGCATAGCTGTAATAGAACATGGTCGGCAAATAGGGATTGAGGGCTTGCGCCTTGTCGAGCAACGCCTTGCCGTGCTCCCATCTGCCCGTATAGACCACGTTCTGGCCATACCAGGCCAGCCTGGTCGCATTGTTGGGGCTGAGCGCGATGGCGCGCTCGCCCATGGCATAAAATTCCGGCAACTCGTGGCGGAAGTAATGCAGACGCGAAAGCGCGAACAGGGCGTCGACATTATCGGGATCGAGCTCCAGCGCCTTCTGGGCGATGGTCAAAGCCAATTCGAGCGGCGGCGTGCCGTCGGGGCGCGGATTGAAGCCGCTCCAATACTCGTCGGTGTATAGCAAGGCCAGGTTGGCCCAGGCAGCCACATAATCGGGGGCGATCTCAACCGCCCGCTCGAGGCATTCCCGTGCCGCCAGATGAAGCTCGGCGGTGTAGGCGTTGATATAGGCCTGAGCGCGCAGCACGCATTCGTAGGCGTCGAGGTTGTCGGTCGGCCTGGCCGCGACTTCGCTCATGCGCGACCGCGCGATGACGCCGTGCATGCCACCGAGAACGCCAAACACCTGTTCGGCGATGTCGTCCTGAAGCGCGAAGACATTGTCGGCCGAGAGGTCGTGCTCGTAATCCTCGGCCCAGAGATGCCCGCCCGTGCTTGCTTCGAGCAGCTGCGCGGTCACTCTGATCCTGCCGCCGGCCTTGCGAACACTGCCTTCGAGCACGTAACTCACCCCGAGATCGCGGCCCACCTCGCGCACGTCCACCGACTGGCCCTTGTAACGGAAGCTGGAGTTGCGGGCGATCACGAACAGGGATTCGGAGCGCGCCAGGCCGGTAATGATCTGTTCGGTCAGCCCATCGACGAAATACTCCTGCTCCGGGTCGCCACTCA
>CAZVDW010000345.1:0-1892 GCA_964625645.1 uncultured Rhodospirillaceae bacterium | reverse complement strand
ATGACGTTGTTTCCGTGCATCGCCATTTCATCGCTGATCCTCGGATTCAATCTGCTCGCCGACGGCCTGCGTGAAATTTCATTGCGGGACTAGGAGAGAAAGCATGGACGCCGACGCCCCGTTGCTCGAAATCGAGGATTTGTGCCTCTCCTACTACACCCGCGCCGGCGAGATCCCGGCGGTGATCGATTTTTCGCTGAGCCTGAATGCCGGCGAGAGCGTCGGCCTGGTCGGCGAATCGGGCTGCGGCAAATCCACCGTCGCCATGGGCATCATGCGTTACATGGGCAACAATGGCGATATCGTCGGCGGCCACATCCGCTTCAAGGGCCGCGACATGGCGACGCTGTCGGCGAAGGAACTTCAGCAATTGCGCGGCGCCGAGATCGCCATGGTCTATCAGGAACCGATGGCGGCCCTGAACCCGAGCCTCACCATCGAGGTCCAGCTCATCGAGGTGCCGATGTTCCACGAGGGCATAACGGCTGCGGAAGCGCGCCAGCGCGCCATCGGGATATTGCAAGACGTGAAACTGCCGGATGCCGAGATGATGCTGAAGAAATACCCGCATCAGCTTTCCGGCGGCCAGCAGCAGCGTGTCGTCATCGCCATGGCGCTCTTATCCAATCCGGCGCTCCTGTTGCTCGACGAGCCGACCACGGCGCTCGATGTGACGGTGGAGGCCGGAATCGTCGAGCTGATCGCCGATCTGAGCAAGAAATACGGCACCGCTTTGCTATACATCTCGCACAATCTCGGGCTCATCCTCGAAGTGTGCGATCGCGTCTGCGTGATGTATTCCGGCGAGGTCGTCGAGGAAGGCAGCGTGACGGAAGTTTTCGACAAGCCGCGCCATCCCTATACGCATGGCCTGTTCGACTGCATCCCGCTGCCCAGCGCCGATAAGACGGCGCGCCCGCTGGTGCCGATCAGGGGCCAGTTGCCGCTGCCGCACGAACGGCCGGGCGGCTGCAATTTCGGCCCGCGCTGCGATCACTTCAAGGAAGGCCTCTGCGACGGCGAGAATATTCCCCTCGAGGCGCTCGGCGACAACGGCTCGGCACACCGGGGACGCTGTCTGCGCTGGCGTGAGGTGGAATGGGGCGAGGCGGAAGCGGATGCCGGTGCGCCCACGGCCTCGGCCGAAGAGCAAATCGGCGAAGAGGTGCTGCATGTCGAAAACATGCAGAAATATTATGCCGTGCACGACCGTTCCATCGGCGCTTTCATCTCCGGCAAGGGCACGCGTTACGTCAAGGCCAACGAAACCCTGAGCTTTAGCGCGCGGCGCCAGGAGACCGTTGCCATCGTCGGCGAATCGGGCTGCGGAAAATCGACCTTCGCCAAGGTCCTGATGGGCCTGGAAACGGCGACCGACGGCACAATCGAGTTCAACGGCAACGAAATCGGCAAACGCTCGGTTCATAAACGGACGCCCGACCAACTCGGTTCGCTGCAGATGATATTCCAGAATCCCAACGACACGCTCAACCCGAGCATATCGGTGGGCGGCCATATCGCCCGCGTGATCCGCAAATTCGGCGTCGAGACCAATGCCGACAAAGTGCAGGAACGGGTCTACCAATTGCTCGACCTGGTCAAACTGCCGCGCGACTTCGCCAAACGCCGGCCGCGCCAGCTTTCGGGCGGGCAAAAGCAGCGCGTCGGCATCGCCCGCGCATTCGCCGGCAATCCGGCGATGGTGGTGGCCGACGAGCCGGTCTCGGCGCTCGACGTCTCGGTGCAGGCGGCGGTGACCGAACTGTTGATGGACATCCAGCGCGAGCACGGCACTACGCTCTTGTTCATCAGTCATGATCTCAGCGTCGTGCGCTATCTCGCCGACCGTATCATCGTCATGTATCTCGGCCAGATCATGGAATCAGGCGCGA
>CAZVDW010000344.1:0-1866 GCA_964625645.1 uncultured Rhodospirillaceae bacterium | reverse complement strand
CGAGCCCGGCCAGATGGCCGCCTGGCTGGCCCCGCCCGCGCGCGGCATCAACGGCAAGCCGATCAAATACGACTATGTGAGGTTCGCCTGAGCCCATTGATGCCGGACGGCGATGGGCCAAGGAGGCTTTTCGGATGCGTCGCGACGCTTGGCCGATGTCGCCGCATCGCCCGGCGCGCCGCTCCTACCCGAAATGCCACCTTGGCCCATCAAACCGATTCCATCTAACCCTGAAGGGCTCTAGAAGTCGGCAAGGTCTTCAGCGACCTCTCCGACCGGGTGATCCTCAAGATCCCCTGCACCGTCAACGGGCTCAAGGCTTTCGCTGCGTTCAAGGAGCAGGGCGTCGAGACCTTCTGCACCACGGTCTTCTCGCTGCCCCAGGCGGTGGCGGTGGCGCAAGCGGGCGTCGACCACATCCTGCCTTTCTGCGAGCCGGTCAAGGAGGCCGGCGGCGATCCCACCAAGCTGATCCGCGACTGCGTGGCCATGTTCGCGGGCTGGGAGCAGCGGCCCTTCATCATGGCCGCCCTGGTGCGCTCGGTGGAGACCGCGCAAGCCGCCTACCGCGACGGCGTCGACGAGCTGGTCACCATGTGGACGGTCTACCGCGACATGATGGAGCATCCGCTCACTGCCCAGTGGAACAAGATCTTCCTCGACGAGTGGCTCGACATGCACGACAAGGGGCTGCTCGATGGCGTACCGGTGAGGCGGGATTGAGGCCAGATAAACTCTTCGCCAACGCTTAGACAACGCAGTCAGTACTGCACCCGCTTGGTCAGCCCGCCGTCGACGACGAGATTGGCGCCGGTGACGAAGCTGGCGGCCGGGCTGGCGAGGAAGGCCACCGCGCGGGCGATCTCTTGCGGCGCTGCCATGCGGCCCATGGCGGTGGCATCGAGCAGGGCATTGTAGGCTTCCGGATTCCCGGTCTTGGCGCGATGCCAGGTGCCGCCCTCGACATAGGTGGCGCCGGGGCAGACGCAGTTGACGCGGACGCCCTCGGCCGCAAGGCTGGTGCTGAGGCCGGCGCTGGTCGCGATCAGGGCCGCCTTGATGCCGTTATAGGAGCGATAGCCGGAATAGATCTCGAGCGCCGCCGTGCTGGCGATCAGGACCACCGCGGGCGCCTCGGAGGCGCGCAGGTGAGGCAGCGCCGCCTCGACAGCGCCCAGGTTGCCGAGCACATCGGTCTCCAGGCCTTGGCGCCAGGACTCCGGGCCCGGTGCCACCGCCAGCGCGCTGGCATTGCCGACCACGATATCGAGGCCGCCAAGCGCCGTCGCCGCCTCGCCGACCCAGGCGCCGAGCGCCTCGCTGTCGGCGATGTCGAGCGCCTGGCCAAGACCCCGCCGCCGGCGCGCCTCGACCGCGGCAACGGCCTCCGCCACGCCATCCGCGCCACGCGCGCAAAGCGCCACGTCGCAGCCCTCGTCGGCCAGGCATTCGACGATGGCGCGGCCGATGCCGCGGCTGCCGCCGGTGACCAGCGCTTTGCGTCCGCTCAAGCCGAGGTCCATCGCTACAACCTTTCGCCGGGGTCCTTGAGGGCGTGCTCTTCGAGATCGCGGGTGACGAATTCGAAGGCGTCGTCCACCGAATCCGTGCGGTGGAACATGGCCAGGTCGTCAGCATCGACGGTGCCGTATTCGACCAGCACGTCGAAATCGACCACGCGGTCCCAATAGTCGCTGCCGAACAGCACCACGGGCAAGCGCTTGCGTATCTTCAGGGTCTGGATCAGGGTGAGCAGCTCGAACAGCTCGTCGAGGGTGCCGAAGCCGCCGGGCATGACGATCATGGCCTTGGCGAGATAGGTGAACCAGAACTTGCGCACGAAGAAATAATGGAACTCGAAAGCCA
>CAZVDW010000343.1:0-2406 GCA_964625645.1 uncultured Rhodospirillaceae bacterium | reverse complement strand
GCTGGCCCACCACCTCGATGCGCACCTCGGGTGCCAGCGGGTCGCCATCGTTGACGGCAAGGAAGCTGATTGCCGGCAGGCCGGGGTCGGCATAGGCGAGCACGCCGAGCGGGTGGATGGCGTCGCGCTGCCAGCGGCTGTAGGGATCGTCGGCCGGGGCGTCGCGAATCTCGAAATGCAGGTGCTCGAAGCCGCTCGCGCTTATCCCCGTGTAGCCGATGAGCTGGCCCTTGACCACGCTCTGGCCGGCGCTGACCGCCCAGCCGCTCATATGCAGGTTGTTGCTGTGATAGCAGCCGCCTGACGTGCAGCTCGTGGCGCCGGGCCGGAAATGGCGGATCTGCACCACCGGATCCGAGTAGGACGAATGCTCGCCGGCGATCACCACTTCGCCGTCGGTGATGGCGAACACGGGTGTGCCGATCGGGGTGCCGATGTCCAGCCCGCGGTGGAAATCGTAACGCTCGTTCTCGGACGTCAGGGGCCGTGGCCCGAAGGTCGAGGACAGGGGCAGGTCGCTGAAATCCGCATTGCCCCAGCGCTCGGCCGGGCAGCCGTCTTGGGCGCTCCAACCCTGGGGCGGGGCTTCGCTGATACGCCCGCAGAGCGGCCAGGCAAGATCGCCGTCGAAGGATTGCGCTTCGGCCGCGCCGACGGCGAGACCGGCGGCGAGAAACGCGAAAACCAGTACATATCCGGGCATTGTCTCGGGGCCCTCCGTCGTCACGCATCCACTCCAGGCCGGTATTCGATCACGCCGCGGGCGCGAGCGCATGGTGCATACGGCCTATTCCGTCACGAACGGGCTGATAATTCTGATGGCCGCCGCGCGCCGATCGTCCGCGCCGTTGTGGTCTGCCGCGGGGGCGTGAAAAAGACCGTTGCCGTCTATCGCCTCGACCGCGAATTCCACCGACTCGCCTGCCAGCCGCGCCGTGAGCTCGCAGGCACCGTCACGGGCGATGCAGAAAACGGCACGATCGGGCGCGTTGGACCATCGCCCGAGGACGATCGCGTCGGAGACCGGGTGGTGATGGATGGAACGCCCGAACAGCGAGGTCTCGCTGTGAATTTCAATGTGAACCCGCGCTTGCCAGTTCTGTGCGGCGGGGGCGCCATCCGCTGGCTCGCTGCCCTGGCCCGATTGCCCCATCGGGACTGTGTCGGCGCGCAGCTCACCGACATGGACGGGCGCCACGAGGTCGATGTTCATCAATGCCATCACCACCAGCAACAGGCTCACCCCGGCCGGGGCGAACTCGGCCATGGTTCTGTCACCGAAGGCATGCGCAAAATGCCCCAGGATCGGCAACAGCAGGAGTCCGGCGGCGCCAATCCGCCAGGTTTCCGGGTAGCGTTCGGTGAAGATGCCATGGTCGGCGCCATGCATTGCGGGCAAGGCAGCCAGCACAAATATGCAAACGACCAGCGTGGCGATGGTGTGAACGCGGCTGCCGAGGAACGCCGCAAGGGTTGCCACAACCAGGGCGGAGGCGAACAACATCGGCAGGAATTCAGGCCGAAACGGCAATAAACCGGAGACGCCCGCAGCCACTGCCAGCAGAAAGCCTGCGATTCCAAGCCGATTGCCGATCGATTCGCCGCTCACGGTGGTGTCCTCCAGCCTTGCGATCGATTCTGTGTTCTCGGTCTCAAGAGCGTTATAACGCTAACAAAATTGTGCGTATGTCACGAGTCCATCCCACGCGAGCGGTGGCCGATTCTTTGTATTCTTGCGTGATAACGGCTCAAATATCGGTTATTAGCCATTCATATCTAACTGTTTTTTCTCGTTGAGCGTCGACGTGGGGGCGAAGGCCAGGATCAGGAGGCGGCAAAGGGTGCAGCGAGGCGCGACCAGAATGGAACGGCGATATGGCTGATCCGGCCATGGGCGAGGCAAAGGTCGAACAAACCGCCGCGCCGGTCACGCCGTTGCCTGCCGCTCAGGCGCGGCCGCCGGCCCCGGCACCGCGGCGGCGTTGGGCGCGTGCGCTGTTGCGCTTTGTCCTGCTTGTCACGGTTCCCGTGGCGGGTGCCTTGGTCGCGGCGCATTACTGGATGATCGGCGGCCGCTTCATCGAGACGGACAACGCCTATGTTCGCGCCGACAAGGTGGCGGTCAGCGCCGAAGTCCGCGGCCGGGTCGTCGAGGTTCCGGTAAGCAGCAACCAACTGGTTGCCGCCGGCGACCTGCTGTTCCGTATCGACGACCAGCCCTATCGCATTCAGCTGGCGCAATCCGAGGCGCAACTCGACATGGTGCGCACCGAGATTGCCGTGCTGCGGGCGAAATATTGGCAGGCGCATGAGGAAGTCGTGCTGGCCGAGACGCGGGCGGCCTATCTGGAGCGGGAATACCGCCGCCAGATGCAGCTGGCCGAGCGCAATGTGGCGGCCGCCGCC
>CAZVDW010000342.1:0-4959 GCA_964625645.1 uncultured Rhodospirillaceae bacterium | reverse complement strand
CCGTGGGGGCGGAGGTCTGGCCGCGGTTGCGGGTCGCCACGCGGTCCAGCTTGGCGACAGCCTGCTCGATCATGGTGGCATTGTTGAACGACAGCGCCGTGCCCAGCAGCGAGGTCTCGACCATCTGCCCGCCTTGGCCATTGGCGCGGGCGAAGAGGGCGGCGAGGGTGCCGAAGGCGGAATACAGCGCGGTACCGAAGTCGACATAGGGCAGGAAGGCCCGCATCGGCGTCTCCGGCGTTCCGGACAGGTACATGGCGCCGTTCATGGCCTGGCCGATACCGTCGAAGCCGACATTGGCGCTCAACGGCCCGCCGCGCCCGAAGGCCGAGGTGGCGGCCAGGATGATGTCGGGCTTGATCGCCTTGAGGCTGGCGTAATCGATGCCCATGGTGGCGAGCGCCTGCGGCGGCAGGTTGGCCACCACCACATCGGCGCCGGCGACCAGCTTGGCGACGATCTCGGCGCCTTCCGGCGTCTTCGGGTTCAGGGTCAGACCGCGCTTGTTGCGTGCCATCTGCAGGAACAAGGCGCCGGGGCCGCCATCCTGCACCGGCGTCAGATAGCGGTCCTCGCTGCCCGCCACCTT
The DNA here is from genome assembly GCA_964625645.1 of uncultured Rhodospirillaceae bacterium. Lineage (GTDB taxonomy): Bacteria > Pseudomonadota > Alphaproteobacteria > UBA7887 > UBA7887 > UBA7887. The sequence goes on along the minus strand of CAZVDW010000342.1, from coordinate 4,370 downwards.
CTCGATGCGGATGACGTCGGCACCGAGCTCGGCGAGCAGGGTCGCGCAATAGGGGCCGGCAATGTAGCGCCCGAAATCGAGCACCCGGATTCCTGATAGCACCGCAGGCATCAATCACTCTCCTGGTCGGGCAGGCCTTCGACCAAAGGCTCGGGCCGCGCCGTTTCCGCTAGGGGTTTGGGGATGGCAACCGCCTTGTCCTGCGCCACCTCCGGCTCGGGGAACAGCACGGTGCGGTGGGGGAAGGGTATCTCGATGCCACGCTCGTCGAAGGCACGTTTCATGCGGCGATGATATTCGCGGCGCACGGACCATTGCTTGATCGGCCGGGTCTTCATGCGCACGCGGATATTGACCGAGGAGTCGCCGAAGGAGTCGAGTCCCATGACCTCGAGCGGGGCCATGATCATGGGGCCGAACTCCTCGTCCTCGCGCATGCCGTCGCCGATCTCCTTGAGCACGGCGATGACCTCGTCCACGTCTTCCTTGTAGGCGACGCCGGCCTCGATGAGCGCGTAGGCGAAGTCCTTGGTCATGTTGAGCACGGTCTGTACTTCGCCGAAGGGCACGATGTGGACGTTGCCCGAGAGATCGCGCAGGCGCACCGTGCGCACGGTCATGCCTTCGACGACGCCGGAATGGCCGCCGACGCTGACCACGTCGCCGACGGTGATCGAATCCTCGAGCAGGATGAAGACGCCGGTGATGACATCCTTGACCAGGCTTTGGGCGCCGAAACCGATGGCCAGCCCGGCGATGCCGGCGCCGGCCAAGAGCGGCGCGATGTCGAGGCCGAGCTCGGACAGCACCGTCAGGGTAACGAGAATGCCGAGCACGACGCGCACGGCGTTGCGCACCAGCGGCAGCAGGGTGCGCAGCCGGGCGCTGCGCGTTCCCGGCGCCCCCGGCTGGGTGTCCGACAGCAACCGCTCGACCGTGGCGCTGACCAGCTCCCAAACGGTTCCCGCCGCGACCAGGATGAAAACGATGGTTATCACCCGGCCAAGCAGTGCCCGGCCAAGCTCGCCTGCCAGCCAGGCCAGCGTGCCGCCGAACCAGATCTCGACCAGCAGCAGGGTGGCGATCAGATAGATCAGCCCCCGCACCACGCGGCGCAGCCCGCCCATGTAGCGGTTGGCGCGCTGCTCGAGGCGCGGATAGAGCCGGCGCATCTCATCCGAAAGCTTGAGGCCGCGCTCGAAGGCGAGGCGTACCGCGCGCAGTACCAGGAATGTGCCCGCGATGAGGATCGCGGTGGCGCCCGTCGCGCGGGCAAGAAACGTAAACCCGGTGCCCGATTGCAGCACCCAGGCGCCATAAGCGACGGCGATGTAAAGCAGCGCCGGCACGTGCCAGATATCGGCGAGCCGCGCCATGATCCCCTGGCGCGGACGCAGCGCGTCGGCGATGCCGCGGCGGTTCTGCAAGACAAGAATGACCAGCAACGCGGCCACGGCGAGGCCGACCAGCTTGAGCAGCACAGCGTGGGCGCCGGCCGGCAATCCCAGCAACAAGGCCGACTCGGCGATCACCGTGCCCAGCACGCCGACCAGCGCCAGGCGCCTGACCCAGATCTGGATGTAATAGGCACTGGCGTCGCCCAGCCCCATGACGCCCGCCCGCCCTGTGCCGGCGCCGAAGACGAGGCCCGTGAGGATGGTGATCGCCTGCACGAAGATCACCGCATAGACCAGGCCCAGGCCGACCACGCGGGTGGTCGGTGCGGGGTCGGTCAGGGGCAGGAAGACGAGCGCCATGGCGGCAAAGACAACGATCGGCAGGTAGCCGTATATGACCCTGCCGACGAACAGAACGCTCGCCTCGATGACGCCTGCGCCGGCGCGCTTGGCCAGTTTTTCGCGGTGGGGCTTGAGCATGCGATGGAGCATGGTGCGCGACAGCCAGGCCAGGGTGATGACGAAGATGAGCTTCAGCGCCATGCGCAGCCAGCGCAGGCGCGTCTCGGAATCGCCGGCGCCGGCAATCAGGCGATCGACGGCGGCCGGCAGGCTGGAGAGCACGCCGGCTGTCTGCGAAAGCTGCTGGCCGACGCGCTCGACGCGCCCGGACAGGGCATCCAGGACGCGCCCGCCGAGCCCCGGCTGGGCCTCGGTCTTTTGATCGGCCGCGATAAGCGTTTCCAATGTCTCGATCAGCGCCTGGCGGTCTTCCTCGTCCTCGAGGGTCTCGATCAGCGCCTCGACATCGCTGTTCTCGACCGCGCCTTCCTGCGCAAGCGCCGATGGCGCGGCAAGCAGCAGCACTGTCAACATCAGCCAGCGTAGCATGTGAGCTCCGTTCCCAATTTCCTGTGCAGCCTAGCCAGACGGTGCTGTCCTGTCACATACTCCGGGCCAAGTCGCAACCGTATTTCCGCCGAGGGCCCGAACCATGAAGGTTACCAACATCGAAACCCTGCATTGCGATGCGGGGTGGCGAAATTTCTCGTTCCTCAAGCTGAGCACCGACGAAGGCCTGGCCGGCTGGAGCGAATATCAGGAAGGCTTCGGCTCGCCCGGCGTCAGCGCCGTCATCGCCGGCCTGGCGCATCAGGTTATCGGCCGCGACCCGAGGCCGACGGAGGCGATCTATGCCGATCTCTATGCCGTGACGCGCCCGGCGGCCGGCGGTGTCGTCGCCCAGGGCATCGCGGCCATCGAGAACGCGCTGCTCGACGTCAAGGCCAAGGCGCTCGGCGTACCGGTCTACGAGCTGCTCGGCGGGCCGCTGCGCGACAGCATCCGCGTCTACTGGTCCCATTGCGGCACCTATCGTGTGTCCGCGCCTGAGGCCCATGGCTGCGAGCCGCTGCGCTCGCTCGACGGCTGCAAGGCGCTCGGCCAAGAGGTGCGCGAGAAGGGCTTCGGCGCGCTGAAGACCAACATCTTCAATTTCGATCTGGAGCCGCCGCTCTGGGCGCCGGGCTTCAACATGCCGCCTGGGCATATCGAGCTCAATGCGGAGCGCGACACCATCGATGCCCTGATCGCCGAGCTCGAGGCCTTCCGCGACGGCGCCGGGCCGGAGATGGATATCCTTCTCGACCTCAACTTCAACTTCAAGGCCGAGGGCCTGCGCAAGGTTACCCACGCGCTCGACAGCCAAGGCCTGTTCTGGATCGAGATCGACCTCTACGACCCGGAGGCCCTGGCCGACGTGCGGCGCTATTGCAACACGCCGATCTCAGGCGGCGAGACCCTGTTCGGCATTCGCGAGTTCAAGCCCTATCTGCGCCACCAGTCGATGGACGTGTTCATCATCGACGCCATCTGGAACGGCGTCTGGCAGTCCATGAAGATGGCCGCCGCTTGCGAAGCCTGGGAAGTCAACATCGCGCCGCACAATTTCTATGGCCATCTATCGACCATGATGAACGCCAACTTCGTCGCCGCCGTGCCCAACTTCCGCATCATGGAGATCGACATCGACCAGGTGCCCTGGCGCGACGAGCTGTTCACCGTGACCCCGAAGATCGAGAACGGCATTTTGCAGCTGCCGACCGGCCCCGGCTGGGGCACCGAGCCGATAGAAGAGGCCCTGGCCGCCCACCCGCCGAGGCCGACGGGCGGGATCTTGGAGTGGCAGTGACGCCGAACCGATGAAACTATACGATTTCACCCAGGCGCCCAATCCGCGCAGGGTGCGGATGTTTTTGGCGGAGAAGGGGGTGACTGTGCCCCTGGAGCAGGTGAACGTGCGTGAGATGGCGCAGTTCGAGCCCGGCTTTCGCACGCTCAATCCCTATGCCGTTGTGCCGGTGCTGGAGCTTGATGACGGCACCTGCATAGCTGAGTCGGTGGCGATCTGCCGTTATATCGAGGAGCTGCACCCCGAGCCGCCGCTGATGGGTGTTGACGCCAAGGACAAGGCGATCGTCGAGATGTGGAACCGCCGCGCCGAGCATGACGGGCTGATGGCGGTGGGCGAGACCGTGCGCAATCTGCTGCCGCTGTTCGAGGACCGGGCCCTGCCGGGCACCCGCGGCGTACCGCAGATCCCGGCCCTGGTCGAGCGCGGGCGGGCCTCGGCGATGCGCTTCTTCCGGCACACGGACACGCGTCTCGGCGAAAGCGAGTTCCTCGCCGGGCCGCGCTTCAGCATCGCCGACATCACCGCCTGGGTGGCCACCGCCATGGCCGCGCGCGGCGAGATCGCGGTGCCAGAGCAATGTACGAACGTAAAGCGCTGGTTCGACGCCATCGCCGCCCGCCCCAGCGCCGAGGCGTGAGGGAGAATGTAAGTTTTCGGCCTAAAATTTTCAATTCAGCCTGGAGATTGAAGGCTGGCTTTCATTTCCCTTCAAAGTCCGGAATCGTCGCGACAGGTGTATAAAATTGGTGACAGTTACCGATTGGTAGCCATATTTCCGT
>CAZVDW010000341.1:0-7741 GCA_964625645.1 uncultured Rhodospirillaceae bacterium | reverse complement strand
GCGCATTCAGCGCCGCCACCGTCGCCGCTTCGTCCGCGCTCATCAGGCGCGAATAGCCCGCCACGTCGGCGGCCAAAATGGTGGTGACCTTGCGGCTCTGGCCTTCCTCGCTCATCCCTGCGTCACCTCCCCTGCGGCGATGGTAGGCAATGGCTGCGGATGGCGCAATGCTGCCGGGACTGGACAAATGCCGCGACAAGGGGCATGTCATGCCGGCAATTCCGGGAGTCGAAGACCATGAGCCTGCCCGCGACCGCCAGTCGCCTCGCTGCCGACTGCCCGCTGCTCGACGAGCTGCGGGCGTTGCTCGGCGACCGTCTGACCACCTCGGCCGCGGTGCGCGAGCAGCATGGCCGCGACGAGAGCTTTCATGCGCCGGTCAGCCCCGACGCCGTCGCCTTCGCGCGCTCCACCGATGAGGTGAGCGCCGTCGTCAAGGCCTGCGCCGCCTACAAGGTGCCGGTGATTCCCTACGGCACCGGCACCTCGATGGAGGGCCATGTGGCGGCGCTGCAAGGGGGCATCTCGCTCGACCTCGACCAGATGGACGCCATACTCGAGGTCAATACGGAGGATCTCGACTGCACCGTGCAGGCGGGGGTGCGGCGCAAGGCATTGAACACGCACTTGCGCGACACCGGCCTGTTCTTCCCCGTCGATCCGGGCGCCGATGCCTCGCTCGGCGGCATGGCGGCGACGCGCGCCAGCGGCACCAACGCGGTGCGCTACGGCACCATGCGCGAGAACGTGCTGGCGCTCACCGTGGTGCTGGCCGACGGGCGCGTGATCCGCACCTCCAGGCGCAGCCGCAAGTCCGCCGCCGGCTATGACCTGACGCGGCTGTTCGTCGGCTCGGAAGGCACCCTCGGCGTCATCACCGAGGTGAGCTTGCGGCTTCACGGCATTCCGGAAGCGATGAGCGCGGCGGTCTGCTGCTTCGCCAACCTCAAGGATGCGGTGGATGCGGTGATCCTGACCATCCAGGCGGGCATTCCCGTGGCCCGCATCGAGCTCATCGACCCGCCCTCGGTAAACGCCATCAATGCCTTCTCCAAGACCGACTTCCCGGTGGGCTATACGTTGTTCTACGAATTTCACGGCACGGAAGCGTATGTGCGCGAGCAGGCCGAGAGCGCACAAGAGATCGCCAGCGAGTTCGGTGGCGGCGATTTTCGTTGGGAGACCCGCGCCGAGGAGCGCAACAGGCTGTGGCAGGCGCGCCACGATGCGCTCTACGCCATGATCGCCGCCTGCCCCGGCACCAAGGCCATGGCGACCGATGTCTGCGTGCCCATCTCGCGCCTCGCCGAGTGCATTGAGCAGACCGAGAAGGACAACGCCACGGCGTCGTTCTCCGCCCCCATCGCCGGCCATGTCGGCGACGGCAATTTCCACATCGCCTATATGATCGAGCCCGACAACCAGGCCCAGATCGACGAGGCCAACGCCCTGCACGACCGCCTGGTGACCCGCGCCCTGGCCATGGACGGCACCTGCACCGGCGAGCACGGCATCGGCTACGGCAAGATCGAATACCTCAAGGCCGAGCACGGCGAGGGCGTGGCGGTGATGCGCGCCATCAAAAAGGCGCTCGACCCGGACAACATCATGAACCCGGGCAAGATCGTCAGGGTCTGATTCTACAGAGGCTTCACATTTAGCCCTTGGGAAACAGCGTTCGCAGTTCCGCGGGCACGGTCGGACCTATTGCCTTGCGAACCTTAGCCTTGCTGGATTGGCTTTCGCGGCAAAGCATGGTGAGGATTTCTTTTGCCACCGGACCGGTATTTCGCTTTTTCGAAACCGGCTGCGGCTCGACGATGTGTCGGACAATGAGCGGAACCAGTGGGTAGAGCGCCTTTGCAAGCCGGCCGAATTTAGGGGCTTTCTCATCGCTTTCGATAGGTTGGCCCTTGGTGTCGTACTCGATCTTGCGGGCCAGGAAGTAGCGGATCGCCTTTGCGGCGGTGTAGCGGGTTTTGATGTCGGCATGATCGAGACAGCCGATCAGAGCCGTGACCAGCGGCGAGACGCCGCGCTTGCCTCGGGCATTGATAAACGCGACATAGGCCGAGCGCGCATTGGGCTCATCCGCAAAGAGCGCTGCAACGGCATCGGCAATCCCTCGGGGCATGCGGTCCAGCTGACAACTGAGGTTCACGGGTACAAGCGCAGCGCCGCGAACGGCGGCGTTCGCGTGGCGCAGCAGACCTTCCAGGCCATCCCAGTCTTCGCGGTAGTAATAGATGCCTGCCAGTGCCTCCGCGGCCTCTTTGGCTTCTGCCGCCTTCTCAAGCCTGGGAACTAGGACGCGCAGGTTCGCAGCGATATCGAATTTTCCCAGCCATCGCTTCGCCTTGATCGTAAACTGGGTGCCCAGCTCGCGTAGCGCAGCGTGTTCGCTGATCGGCTCTATCCACACAAGGACCGACATGTAGTGGTCGACAGCTTTTTCGTCGACCTCAAGATAAAAAGCGCCGCATTGCGGGCAGCAAAGAAGGGCTTCGCATCGCTCGAGGCGATTGACCTCCGGCGGGAACTTGTTACCCGTGAAGACATCGATCGCGCGGCTCTTGCGCACGACCCGGCAGATATCGCAGTTCGCCGACTTACGCGACGATGTCACGGCTGGCTCCTTCATCTCCGAATTCTGCAGCCCCCGCTTTCCAGGGCGGTATTCCCAACCGCGGATAACGATAGCAGACCGGACATGCCAGGCGCCTACCTTTGGTGCATGGCGCGGGCCGCACGCGCGATGTAGTTAGGTGCTACACTCCACACACCGCGCCGTCGTCGCATCCAGTGCCAGCCGCTTGGCCGGGATGTCCTCGCCGCAGGCGACGCAATAGCCGTACTCGCCTTCGTCGAGGCGTTTCAGCGTGGCCTTGATGCGGGCTTCGCGGCCCTGGCGGCGGCCTTCCACCGCTTGGGCCATGGCTTGCACCTGGAGCGCGTCCATGCGCGAGAGGCGGCCGACGCTTTGCTGATCGAGGGTGACGGGCTTGCGGGTCTCCGCCGCCGCCTCGCTCGCCGCGGCGATCTCGGCCAGCTCGGCTTCGAGCGTGGCGCGGATGGCGGCGAGGCCGGGGCCGGGGCGGGCGTCGTCCATCGTGCTCAGGCGTCCTCTTCCGCCTTCAGCCGCGCCTCCCAGGCGTCGTAGTCGAGGTCGGGCTCGTTGACGGCGCGCATCTGCGCCAGCTCGCGGCCCTTGAGCAGCGCCACCAGCGCCTCGTTGGCGGGGGTCGGCACGCCGAGCGCCTCGCCCTCGCGGATCAGGGCGCCGTTGATGGCGTCGATCTCGGTCTTGCGCCCGGCCAGGATGTGCTGCAGCATCGAGGGCTTGTTGAAGGACTTGCCGGCGCCGACCAGGATCTGCTTGGCGATGTCCGGGTTGGGCAGCTTGATGCCCTTGGCGTCGACCACCGCCATGACCTCGTCGAGCACCCTTTGCTGGAAGGCCGCGGTCTCGGGCACGTGGCTGACCTCGCCCGTGCGCAGGCCCGTGGTGGCGGCGATGGCGTTGAAGCCGCAATTGACCACGAACTTCTCCCAGATCGTCGCCATCACGTCGGGCACCAGCTTGGCCTCCATGCCGGCGCTTTGCAGTGCCGCGATCACGGCCTGGGTGCGTGGGCTATCGCTGCCGTCGATCTCACCGACCGAGGTGTAGCGGAGATGGGTGAGGTCCACGTGCCCCGGTCCGTGGCGCGCGGCGCTGCACATGCTGGAGCCGGCGAGCACGCGTTCGGCGCCGATCACCCGCTGCAAGGTCTCGACATTGCCGATGCCGTTCTGGAAGGTGATGGCGAAGCCGTCATTGCCGAGCAGTCCGGCAGCGGTCTTGGCGCCGTCCTCGGTGTTGTTGGTGTCGGTGAAGACGATGACCATCTCGGCGCTCTGGCCGTCCGCGGGCGCGCTGCGCGCCGGCACTTGTATGACCTGCTCGCCGAAGGCACCGTCGATGCGCAAGCCCTTAGCGTTGATCGCCTCGACGTGCTCGGCCCAAGTGTCGATCAGCGTCACCTCATGGCCTGCCTTGGCCAATAGGCCGCCATAGGAGCCGCCCATGGCCCCCGCTCCCACCACCGCGATTTTCATGTCATTCCCCGTCGCTGCTTGATTTCGTGCGCCGCCAGGATACGGTGCCGCCGGGCTGCAATACGAGGAGAAAGTGATGAACGGAGCCGAGGCGCTGGTGCGCACGCTGCTGGCCGGCGGCGTCGAGGTCTGCTTTAGCAATCCGGGAACCTCGGAGATGCATTTCGTCGCCGCCCTCGACCGTATCGCCGAGATGCGCTGTGTTCTCGGCCTGGCCGAAGGCGTGGTGGCGGGCGCGGCGGACGGCTATGCGCGGATGGCCGGCAAGCCGGCGGCGACCCTGCTGCATCTCGGCCCCGGCCTCGGCAATGCATTGGCCAACCTGCACAATGCCCGCAAGGCGCGCTCGCCGGTGGTCAATATCGTCGGCGAGCACGCCACCTATCACATCCAGTACAACACGCCGCTGACCTCCGACATCGCGGGCATCGCGCGCCCCGTCTCGGCCTGGGTCGGCAGGGCTGAGGATCCTGAGACGATCGGCGAGCAGGGCATGGCTGCGATTGCCGCCGCGCGCGTGGCGCCGGGCCAGGTGGCGACCCTGATCCTGCCCGCCAACGCCGCCTGGGGCGAGGGCGGCGTGGTCGGCATCGCGCCCGAGATCGCCGCGCCCGAGCCGGTCGCGGAAGAGGCGATCGAGCAGGCCGCCGCCATGCTGCGCCGGCCCGGCAGCCTGCTGCTGCTCGGCGCCGATGCGCTGCTCGCGGACTCCCTGGGCCTTGCCGGCGATATCGCCGCCGCGACGGGCTGCGGCCTGCTCGCCGAAGGCATGAACAAGCGCTTGCAGCGCGGTGCCGGGAGCGTGCCGATCGACCGTATTCCCTATCCGGTCGACCAGGCGCTCAAGCTGCTGGCGCCGTATCAGCGCATCGTCATGGTTGGCGCCCGCCACCCCGCCGCTTTCTTCGCCTATCCCGACACGCCGAGCCTTGTCACGCCGCCCGGCTGCGAGGTCTTCGCCCTGGCCGGCGCCGAGCAGGACTGCCCGGGCGCCTTGCAGGCCCTGGCCGAAGCCCTCGACGTGACGCCGGGCGGCGCGGCGCGGCAGGCTCTCGACCGACCGCGGACCCCGACCGGCGCAGTCACGCCCGAGAGCATTGCCCAGGCCGTCGCGGCGCTGCTGCCGGAGAACGCCATCGTGGTCGACGAGAGCGTCACCACGGGCCGCCGCTTCCTCCCCGCCACGGCCGGCGCGCCGCCGCACGACTGGCTGCAGAACCGCGGCGGTGCCATCGGTTTGGGCCTGCCCATGGCGACCGGCGCGGCGATCGCCTGCCCCGAGCGAAAAGTGGTCTGTCTCGAAAGCGACGGCTGTGCCATGTACAACCTGCCGGCTCTGTGGACCCAGGCGCGCGAGGGCTGTGACGTGACCACGCTGATCTTCTCCAACCGCGCCTACAACATCCTCAAGGGCGAGCTCGCCAAGGTCGGGGCCGGCAATCCCGGGCCGCGCGCCAACGACATGCTGACCCTCGACCGCCCCGATTTGTCCTTTACCAAGCTCGCCGCCGGCATGGGCGTCGAGGCGGAACGGGCGGAGGACGCCGAGACCCTGAGCCGGGCCCTGGCGCGGGGCCTGGCGAGCGAGGGGCCGTATCTGATCGAGGTGGTATTGTAGCATTCTTATTCTCAACTACGAGCGGGATACATAGCATCTTGTCCCTTCGGTATTCCCGATGTCGAGAAAGTGTATGAATGCATATTCTATTCGTTGACGAGTCCGGCACACCGCCGAAACCATCGGATACCGAGCTTCCATACTTCGTGATTGGCGGAATCATTATTCCGGAGCACAGCTGGCACGGCCTTCGTGATGCAATGCTGGGGATGAAAGCTCGACGAGGCATCCGAGGCGAAATCAAATGGCGATATTTTACGCCTGGAAATGCTGAGCAACGGAACCCCATGCGGAGAAATTGCAGATATTGTGAGGCGTCGGCGAGTATTCTCCGGCAGGTGTTCGAAGCGCTGTCGCTCCGCGTTCTCCGCGGCTCCGCGAGAGTCAATCTTTCTTAAATCCGGTAGACCCGGCGCGCGGTACCGGCGAACATGGCGTCCCGGGCCGCGTCGTCGTAATCGGCTGCGATCTTCTTGAGGCCGTTCCACAGCACCGGGTAGCTGATCGAGGTGCGGTCGACGGGGAAGTTGCTCTCGAACAGGCAGCGCTCGGGCCCGAAACAGGCGATGGCGTGGTGGTAATAGAGCGCCTGGGCCGCGACGAAGTCGTCCGAGCTCGGTGGCCGCTCCTGCTCGTGCCAGCCGAAGCCGTTGTCGGGCATGGCCAGGCCACCGAGCTTGGCGAAGACATTCGGGCAGGCGGCGATCGCCGCGATGTCGTCCTTCCAGGCGGCGAAGATCTCTTCGCGCTTGCCGGCATAGGCGCCGACGCCGAGCGGCGTGCCGAAATGATCGAGCACCATGGTGGTGCCGGGAACCGCGGCGGCGAGGTCGCGAAAAGACCGGTTCTGGTGGTGATAGTGCCAGGTGTCGAAGCTCAGGCCGCGCTCGCCCAAGCGTGCGACGCCTGCACGGAAGGCGGCGTCATCGTAGAGCCCGACAGGCGCGCGGCCGGCGATGCGCAAGGCCTCCGGGTGGGGGTCGCAGGCACCGGCGTGGCGGATGCCGCGAAACAAGCCGCGCCCCGCGTCCTCGTGCGCGTCGAGAACCGCGTCGAGTTCCGGGTTGCGCAAATCCGCGTGGGAGACGATCGCGGCGATGGCCGCCTTGCCGGGGGCGCTGGCCGAAGCCTTGGCGATCTCGGCCACGAAAGCGGTCTCGCCGACCGGGCGCAGGTGCTCCGGCCCGTCTTCGAGATAGGCCGAGCGGCATTCGAGAAACACGCTCTGCACCACATTGTGGCCGGCACCCGTATCGGCCCACAGCTCGTCGAGCAGATAACGCGAGCCGCCCCTGTCCCACAGATGGTGGTGCGCATCGACGATCTCCCGGGCCGGGTCGATCGCCTCTTCGCGCACCTGGTCGAGCCAAGCATTGCGCGCCGCCATGCGCGCCAGCGAGGTCCTCTGCTCGGTCATTCCGGTGTTCTCCGATTTGTTCGCATCCCGCGCCGGGGACCATATCGCAGACGGCTACCAATCGGGCGCAAATGATATATCTCCTTTCGTAGCCAACAGAGCCGAGCGTCCTAGGTCAGGTAAAATCGGGCGGGCGGTGTAACGGCGAGCGGGATGGGGTCGTGACGGAATCACCGATACCCGACGCGGCGCGCGCGCCGTCGCAGAAGAGTGCTCTATGGGCGACGCTGGCCGCCTGTATGCTTGGCACTTTGGGCCGTGACGAGCTGCACGACATCCTGTTGCCGAGCAAGCACTCCCTGCTCGTGGACCGCCGCCGCGCGGCGCTTGTGCTGGGCCGGGCCCGTGCCGTTGCGATGATGTTCTCGATCTTTACGCTGGTTTGGATCGGTATCGATTGGCTGGTCTTTGCCTGGCCGGTCTGGGGCGAGTTGGCCGCCGGGCGCGTGTTCGTCAGCGGTGCCTTTCTTGCTACGGCCTTGCTATTGCCGCTGTCCGGCGACCTGCGCGCGGCCTATCGCGCGATCGCCTATCTCATGTTTCTGCCGTCGCTGTTCTACCTCTATTCCCTTGCCGTCATTGACATGGAGTCGGCCTCCGGCGTGCAA
>CAZVDW010000340.1:0-1823 GCA_964625645.1 uncultured Rhodospirillaceae bacterium | reverse complement strand
GCGCCCGGACGCGAAAAATGCGGCAGGGCCATCGTGGCGCCAATCACCCGGTCAAGGACCTGGCCACCGGCAAGGTCGAGATCACCAGCCAGAACCACGGCTTCGTGGTCGAGGCGGAGAGCCTGCCGGACGGTGTCGAGCAGACCCACATATCGCTGTTCGATGGCACGCTCGAAGGCTTGCGCCTGACCGGCAAGCCGGTGTTCAGCGTCCAGCACCATCCCGAGGCATCGCCCGGCCCGCGCGACAGCCACTACCTTTTCGATCGCTTTGTGGCGGCGATCACAGGGTCCTGAGCGCCGGGCCCCATGGCGGTGACTTGCATCACAGCCTCATGGCGGGTTCGTGGTAGAATTGGTCCCAGCATAAACATTTTGCCCTGGTGGGAAGAATGGAACGGGACAGGATCTGGTCGGCCACGCAGTCCGCGCAAAACCCCAAGAAAGCCGTGACGCAAACGGCTGAGGCGCCTGCCGAGCACACTATCGCCCCACAGATCACCAAACTCGAAGCCGAGCGTGACGCGGCGCTTGCCGAGGTGGCGCGCTTGCGCCGGGCGCTGGAAGTGATGCGCAAGACCGCCGAGGACGGGCGCGGCGAAGCCGAAGGCGAAATCGAAAGGCTGCGCCAAGCGCTTACGATCACCCGCAAGGCGGCCGAAGACGAGCGTGACGTGGCGCAGCGCGAGCGCCGCACGCTGGTCGACAATCTCAATGCGCAGCAGGAACTGCTCAACCGCAAGCGCCAGCGCAAGCTGTTCGGCGGTCTCTTCGCTGGCAGCAAGCGGATGGCGCTGGCCTAAAGAAGGCCCTTTAGCGCTTCCTCGCCCGGCGCATACCAAGAGGCGCCGCCGAGCGGGCGTGAAAAATCGGTCAGGCGGTCGCGCAGACCGTCCCCGGCAGTGCCGAACATGCGCCCCAGCAGCAAGCGAAACCGCGCCGCATCGGCGGCGAATGCGAGCACGTAGAGGCCGTGCTCGGCGAGCGAGCCATAGGAAAAACTGCGGCGGTAGATGCGCTGCGGCTCTCCCGCGACGGCAACATCCGTGCGGCTGACATGGGAATCGGCGGGCATGGCTTCGCCGGTCAGTTCGACGCTGTCCGCCTTGGTGCGACCGATCACCCGTTCCTGCTCCGAGACGTCGAGAGCCTCGAATGCCGCGAGGTCGTGCGACCACTTCTGGGTCAACACATGGGCACCGCCGTCGGCGTCAAGCGCGGTCCGCCGCGCCAATGCTCCGGAAGGATTCGCCGTGCCGTCGATGAAGCCGGTGAGATCGCGGGACTCGTGATAGCGGAAGCCCGTGCATTCGCGATCGAGAAACGCCACCGGCGCCAGGGCAAGCGCCGCAGACCGGGACGCATCGAACACCCGATCCCGTGCCGGCCCTTGCAGCCAAAGCAGCAGATCGCCTTGGCTCGCCGGCGCGGTCTTGCCGCCGGATCCTGCGATCGCCTCGAACGGCAAAAGCCCCTCGACCACGTACCCGCTCAGACGCTGATACAGGGCAGGCCCAAGAGCGAGAACGCAGGTCTCCAACGCCAGACCGGCCAAGGCGGCGCGCACCGCATCGTCCGTCACATTATCGGCCAGCGAAAATTCCAGCGCCGCCTGATGCGGCTGGCCGGCGGCAAAGATGCCGTGCTGCGGCGCCGCACTCACGGCAGCAGGACGCGACAGCCGTCGGCGACGATGCACTGGCCCGAGACGAACGACGCGCGCTCGCTGAGCAGAAACGTGACCGCCTCAGCGATCTCATCGGGCGTGCCGGTGCGCCCCATGGGCGTGTCCTGCATCATGTGCGCGCGCATCTCGGGGCTCAT
>CAZVDW010000339.1:0-7157 GCA_964625645.1 uncultured Rhodospirillaceae bacterium | reverse complement strand
AACCTGTCCAGAACAAACCCCCGGATTCGTTGTGAAAAATGCAACAGTTCAGGCAATTGATTAAGCGTACAACTAGACAGACAAGGTCTTGATTGGGCATCTAATTGAAGGATGTAAATTATTGATAAATATGATATTTTTTCGTATCCAATTGGTGTCTGGACACTGCCCGTCACTGTCTGTCCAAAGGCTGGCGCAAATCAGTCCCGTTGGCGCTTGTCGGCGTCATTTGCGGCACGAATTTGTGCACCGACCTCATGCCAGTCCTCATCGGAAAGGGCATGCAGGCGTCCAAAACCGCCCGCACCATCGAGGTATTGGCCACCGTCAATCGGTATCACCGCGCCGCTGATGTAGGCACATTGATCGGCCAACAGGAAGGCTGCCAGATTGGCCAATTCGGCATGCTCGCCGACCCGCCCCAGGGGTACGCTCTTTTCATAATCGCGGGCGTCGAGCGAGCCCGGCATGAGGCGCGACCAGGCGCCTTCGGTGGGGAACGGGCCCGGTGCGATGGCGTTCAAGCGGATGCCGTGCTTGCCCCACTCGACGGCGAGGCTGCGTGTCATCGCGGCGACCCCGGCCTTCGACATGGCGGAGGGCACCACGAAAGGCGAGCCGGTCCAGACCCAGGTGGCGACGATACTGATGACGCTGGCCGGCGCATCAGCGGCGATCCAGCGCTTGCCGCAGGCCTGGGTGACATAGAAGGTGCCGTGCAGGACGATGTTGGCGATGGCATCGAAGCCGCGCGGGCTGAGGTCCTCACTGCGCGAGATGAAGTTGCCGGCGGCATTGTTGATCAGACCGTGCAGCGGGCCGCTCCGCCAGATCTCCTCGACCATCTCGTCGATGGCCTGGGCGTTGCGAATATCGACGCTGTGGGTGTGAACGCTGCCGCCATGCCTCTCGGTCATCTCGGCCGCGGCATCGTCGAGCACGCTGCCGCGGCGGCCACAGATGAAGAGCTCCGCACCGAGCTCGAGCGCACGCTCTGCCATGGCACGGCCGAGGCCGCTGCCGCCACCCGTGACCAGGACTCGTTTTCCGGCAAGCAAATCAGTTTGGAACATCGGCTCTCTCCTCGTGCAGGACCGAGAGCGAGCGTAGCTGACGATGGGGAGGGCGAGCTAGACCCCGCCGCCGATATCGGTTACGAGCCTGCCGTCAGAGAAACCAGGAGAGCGGGAGCGAGACATGGTGACCAAAGGCTTCAAGGCGTTGCTGGCCGAAGCGAATGCGGAAATCGAGTCGATCGGCGCGCACGAAGCCTTGGCATTGCACGGCGACCCGGATGTGGTGTTCGTAGATGTGCGGGAATCGGGCGAGCGCGCGAAGGGCTCGATTCCGGAGTCGGTTGCCGCGCCGCGTGGGCTTCTCGAGTTCATTGCCGACCCCGAGGGGCCGTCGCATCGAGCCGAGCTCGTCTCGGGCAAAAAACTGATTCTGGTCTGCGCCTCGGGTGGCCGCTCGGCCCTGGCCGGCATGACGCTGCGCGGCATGGGCATAGACAATATGGTCAACCTGGCCGGCGGCATGGTCGCCTGGCTGCAGGTCGGCGGGCCGGTCGAGACGGCTTAGAACAAAACCAATCCGGGCGCCGGCAGTATATTGCCGACGCCCGGTGGGGAAGTGCGAAACCGGCGAGGAGCGGGGAATACACCGGTTCCGCTTATCAGCCCGCCTCACAACGGGCCGAATCTCGAATTCGTCGCTTATTGACTGCCGGCGTGGGTGGCGGCAACAGTGGCGGTGACGCGGGTCACCTGGGCTTTGTCGCTCACGGTCATCGGACCCTGGATCACGGTGCGCTCAAGGACTTCATCGGCCGCACCGCTGGGGGCGGCACCGAAGGCCAGGCTAACGGCGGCGGCGATGGCAAACTTGCTCACTGTGGAGGCGATACGCATGTCTGTCTCCCTTTCCGTTATGGCGCCGCTTGATCTTGGACCGGGGCGATGCCGCGTTGTTTCGACCCATAGGAAGATGCGGCATTGGACGCTTTCAGGGAGTGACGGCGGTCACAGAGTCGTCGGGAAGCCCATTTTCTTCAGCACGGCAGCTACCGCGGCGACGGCGGCGTCCATGTCGGCGGGGGTAACCGCGCCGATGCAGCCGATGCGAAAGGTCTCCGCCGCGGTGATTTTGCCTGGGTAAATGACAAATCCACGCCGGTGCAGGGCATCGTAGAAGGGCGCGAAAGCGAACCCGGGCCACTCCGGCATGCGGAAAGTGACGATGATCGGCGCCTGGTCGGCGTCGTTTAGCAAGGTCTCGAAGCCCAGCCGGCGCATGCCCGAGACGAGGTGGCGGCAGTTCTCCGCATAGCGTGAGCCACGCCCGGCGACACCGCCCTCCTCCTCCAATTGGTCCAATGCCGCATCCAGGGCCGCCATCACATGGGTTGGGGGTGTAAACCTCCATTGGCCATTGTTTTCAAACCCCTGCCATTGATCATGTAGGTCAAAACTTAAAGATGTGGCACGTCCTTTCGCCGCCATCAGGTCACTGGTACTCGCGATGACGAAGCCGACGCCCGGCACGCCTTCGAGGCACTTATTGGCGGACGCTGCGAGGGCGGATATGCCGAGGGCCGGCATATCGACGGGGATGGCGCCGAAAGCGCTCATCGCATCGACCAGCAGGGCGGCGCCATGATCGTGCGCGGCCGCGGCGATCTCGGCCAGGGGGTTGAGCACGCCCGACGTGGTTTCGCAATGAACGGCGACCACATGGCTGAAAGCGCCGTCGGCGGCGAGTGCGGCGCGCAAGGCTGCCACGTCGGTTGGGGCGTCCTCGGGGCTGCCCACGATTCGCACATGGCGTCCCAGTCGTTTGCCGATCGTGGCGATGCGTTGGCCGTAGGCACCGTTTGCCGCCACCAGCATCTTAGCCCCGGCGGCAACGAAAGTGGCGATCATGGCTTCGACGGCGAAGGTGCCACTGCCCTGCAGGGGCACGCAGCTACAGCCGTCGCCCGCCGCCGCCAGCGCAACCAGGCGATCGCGGACGCGCGCGGTCAAGGCGATGAAGTCGCCGTCGCGCGAGCCCCAATCGCGGCCCATGGCTGCGCGCGTACGCTCGCTGGTGGTCAGGGGCCCCGGCGTCAGCAGCAAGCCCGGGCCGTCATTTCTCGTCGCATGGCTCATGGCGTGGTATCCGCATAAATTGAGTGTTTCCTGTCTCGCCCCTGCATGGTCAAATCGCCGCCGCGAGTGGAGACGGCGAGAGGACGCAGGCGTGCGCATCATATCGGCAAGCGACCTCGAAGAGGCGCTAGATTATCCAAGTCTGGTCGAGCGCTTGCGTGGCCTGTTGCGGGCGGCGGCGGCATCGCCCCTGCGGCAGCATTACGACTTGCCGGATGTGGGTGAGGGGCCGGCGACGCTGTTGATCATGCCGGGCTGGCTCGACAGGCGCTTCATTGGCGTCAAGGTGGTCAGCGTGGTGCCCGAGAACGCCTCGCGCGGCCTGCCGACGGTGATGGGCTCGTACCTGATGCTCGACGGGCGCAGTGGACGCCCGATCGCCCTGATGGACGGTCCGGTGCTGACCCGCCGCCGCACGGCGGCAACCTCGGCCTTGGCGGCGAAGTACCTGGCACGCCCGGACAGCGAGCGTTTGCTCATGGTCGGCGCGGGCGCCATGGCGCCTTACCTGATCGAGGCTCATGCCTCGGTGCGGCCCATCGCTTCGGTGTTGGTCTGGGGGCGCAACGAGGCGAAAGCCAAGCGTCTGGCGCGGCGTATGAGCCGCAGCGATCTGCGCGTCGAGGCGACAGGCGACCTCGAAGCCGCCGTGCGCGGCGCCGATATCGTCACCTGCGCCACCTTGGCGCAAGAGCCGTTGGTCGAGGGGCGTTGGTTGCCGGCCGGCGTGCATCTTGATCTTGTTGGCGGATTCACCCCGGCCATGCGCGAGACCGACGACGAAGCCATGCGCCGCGGCCGCTTGTTTGTCGACGACCGTGACAGTGCCATATCGGAAGCGGGCGATGTGGTGCAGCCGATCGCCGATGGTGTGATCAGCGCCGAAGACGTGGCCGGCGATCTCGGTGATCTTGTGCGCGGCCTGCGCGACGGGCGCCGCTACTACGACCAGGTGACGATTTTCAAATCCGTGGGCACGGCCATTGCCGACCTGGCGGCTGGTTATCAGGCCCTGGAGCGAACCTAATCGGTTCCATACGGTCAGAAAGGACTTTACAGTGAGACCTGTCGCTATTTCGACGAGAGACACCGCCACGGTGCTCTAACGCAAAAGCGGGACCTGACCATGGAAGAACAAGCGCCCAATCAACTGGCCAGCGTGGGGCTGTTGTCCGACCTTTCGCCCGAGGCTCTGCAACGCCTCGGGCAAGGCTGCATGTGGCGCCGCTACAAGCGCGGCGAGGAAATCGTGGCGCGCGACAGCGACAGTCGGGATTTGTTCCTGGTCATTACGGGATCGGTCGAGGTGGCGAATTTCTCCACCACCGGTCGGGAAATCGCCTATGCGACGATCCCGTCGGGGGAGTATTTCGGCGAGCTCTCGGCGATCGACGATCTGCCGCGCTCCGCCACGGTTTCCGCCGCCGAGGAGTCCCTGCTTGCCGTGGTGCCGCGCTCCCTGTTCATAGACCTGATGCGCGACGAGCCGGATGCGGCGCTCAAAGTGATGAGTCGCTTGGCGCGCATCATTCGCATATGCGACGACCGCATCATGGACTTGAGCACCCTTGGCGCGGTGCAGCGCGTCTATATCGAAGTATTGCGCATTTGCGGCCCCGACCCGGCCGTGCCGAACCTGTGGTCGGTCTATCCCATGCCAACCCAATCGGATATCGCCGCGCGCGCCAGCACCACTCGCGAGACCGTGGCGCGGGTGATCAGCCAGTTGACCCAGGACGAGCTCATTCAGCGCAAGGGGCGGACGCTGTATATCAACGACCGTGATCGCTTGCAGCAGATGGCAGCGTCGCTTGAAGGGAATGCCGCGGCGGCGCGCTAATCAGCGGCTGCCCGGTCGAACGTTGCTGACCAGGCGCACGGCTTCGGCCAGGGTCGTCTCCTGGACCTCGTCCTCGTTATAATAGTCGAGCAGGCGGGTCAGCATCACATTGGGGTTGACCGGATAGGGGGAGCGCACCAAACGGGTCGCGCGCGCCATACCGCGGCTCAAGGTTTCGGTGTCCTCGGGCTTGCCCAGTTCCTGCCACACAGCCCGGCTGTGAGCGCCCGCGACAAGGGCCTGCAGCACCACCACCCGATGGCGCATCTCCAGTTTGCCCCAGGCTTCGCCGTCAACCAGCAAATGCGGCAATCGGCCAAGCAAAGTGGCGCGGACGAGGGCGGTAACGAGATGCGAGCGTGCGGTGGCGGGCTCGTTGGCCAGGCGGCTGAGCTGAAGGTCGAGCAGCGACAGGGTTTTCTTGGTCTTCGTCCCCAGTGCGGCGCCGTCATCTTCCGTATCGTGGTTCCAGCCGACCGAGAAACCGAGCAGGAAGGCCTTGCGGTCCGATGCCACCATGGCCAACCAGTCGACCACGCGCAGTCGCATGGGCGTCATCGTGCGCGCATCCATCGCTGCCAGGGCAGGGTCGGATAGGGCCGAAGATGCTGCCAGGGCCACGGCACCCAACATCAAGGCGCGGCGGCCAAGGTCGACGGCGTTGTACGCGGTTTCGCGATCTTGCTGCGGACTCATGGCTCGAGCGACCCTCATGGTGACATGAGAATATAGTGCCTCGGCGCACCGCGCACATACCTAAGTCTGTCGGCAGGGGCCCTTGAGAGCGCGCCTCTAACCGCCATATTGTAATGCCAGTGCCTGCAGGCGGCAAACGGTGACGATGATGCAATTCCTGAGCAGACTTCCGGCCGTGGCGCTTTTGGCGGTTTTGGCGCTGTGGGGCAGCGCCTTCGATGCCGAAGCGCGGCCCAAACAGCTGAGCTCGGAAGAGGTGACGGCCCTCTTGCGTGGCAATACCGTCTACGGCTTCAATCCCGATGACGAAAGCAGCTACGTCATGTTTCATTCGGTGGACGGCCGGGTGAGGGCTGAACTGAGCGGTATCGACCGCAGTGTTTCCCGTTCCGACGGCCGCTGGTGGGTCAATGACCTCGGCCAGCTTTGCGTCGATTGGGAGAATTTTCGCTGGATCAGCTCCTGCGCCGCGGTCAACGAGGATGACGGCGCCATCACCTTTACCGATGACAATGGCCGCATCATTTCCTTCGGTGAGATCGAGGTCGGCAATCCCGACGGAATTTGATCTGCGCTAGGCGGCGCCCCGCCATTTGATCGAGCAACCCATGCTCGGGATCTGCTCCGCCGGGCCGCGTCCGGTTTCCGCGACCGCTTTCATGGCTTCGTAAAGCTCGCGCCTTGCGTCCGCCACCAGCTCGGTACGCGAGGCGTCCAGGCGGCCACGGTATTGCAGGCCGAGATCGGCATCGAAGCCAAAGAAATCCGGGGTGCATACGGCGCTATAGGCGCGCGCCACGTCCTGGCTCTCGTCGTGGAGATAGGGGAAGGGGAAGTTTCTCTCCGAGGCTATCTTTGCCATGTTCTCGAAGCTGTCCGCCGGGTAGTCGTCCGGGTCGTTGGCGCTGATGCCGACTGTGTTGATGCCGAGGCCGGCAAGGTCGCGGGCATCGCGGATCAGGCGCTCGAGGATGGATTTCACATAAGGGCAGTGGTTGCACATGAACACCACCAGGGTCCCCTTGTCGCCGCGCAGCGATTGCAGGCTGTGCCACTGACCGTCGGTACCTGGCAGGTTGAAATCGGGCGCTTTCCAACCGAAATCGCAAAGCGGGGGAATCTCGGCCATGGTCTCCGGCTCCGTTTCCTGCCCTAATCGAACAGGGCGTCGATGTCGGACTGGCTGATGCCCTGGCCGACGTCTTGCGGCCCCTGCAGCAGCGCGGCTTCGCCTTCCAATTTTTCTTCCTCGCTCTCCACGGCAATGTCGGCGAAGGCATCCACGCCCCATATGCCGATAATCGATGCGACGCGGTCTTCGATGAAGCGCAAGGTCTTGACCACCTTGGTCACGCGCTGGCCGGTAATGTCCTGAAAGCCGCAGGCCTCCATCACGCGGATCAAATGCCCGCCGGCTTCCTCGCTCAGCGCCAGCAAGTCGCCGTTTTCCGGGTCTATCGCAACCATGCGCT
>CAZVDW010000338.1:0-1554 GCA_964625645.1 uncultured Rhodospirillaceae bacterium | reverse complement strand
CTGGGCGGCGAACTCGTCCTGCCAGCGGTTGCGGGATTCCTGTTGCTTCGTCATTGCTTTCCCCTCCTGCGGCCCCTAGGCCATCACCAGCGGCTCGCCGATTCCCAATTCGGCCCGCACCGTTGCACAGATCTCGCCATGGGTGACGCCGGCCTTTGAAGCCTCGACCACCCTGGCGAAGGTATTGTCGTCGTCGCTGTTGCAGGCCCGGGCCAGCGCATCCCGAGCCTTCCGCACCGCTTCGGCATCGCGTTCGCGCTTGAAGGCCGCGAGGCGCTCGATATAGCCGTCCAGGCGGGCCGGCTCCAGGCGTTCCAGCGGCCGAGGCCGCTGACTGGCGTCGTCCTTGACGGTATAGGCGTTGACGCCGACCAGGGTTTCCTCGCCACGGTCCAGGCGCTCCTGCCAAGCCTGGGCCGCATCGCCGATCATGGCCTGGACGATGCCTTGCTCGACGGCCGCGTACATGCCGCCGGCGGCATCGATCTTGGCGATCACCGCCAGGATCTCGGCCTCCATTTCGTCGGTCAGACTCTCGACATAGTAAGATCCACCGAGTGGGTCTATCACGTCATCGAGGTGAGCCTCGTCGCGCAGGATGTTCTGGCTGGCCACGGCGATTTGCGCCGCCGGCGCCGTCGGCGTGCCCAGGGCCTCGTCGTAGCTGTCGGTATGCAGCGATTGCAGGCCGCCGAAGATGCCGGCCATGGCCTGGACGGCGACGCGGGCGATGTTGTTCAGCGGCTGCTGGCGCGTGAGGTCGGCGCCCGAGGTCTGGGCATGAAAGCGAAAGCGTTGCGAGCGCGGATCCCGGGCCCCGAAGCGCTCGCGCGTGAGCCGGTTCCAGACCCGCCGCCCGGCGCGGAATTTGGCAACTTCTTCGAAGAAGGCGATGGAGATATCGAAAAAGAACGAAAAGCGCGGCAGGAAGCTGTCGGCCTCATGGCCGCGGGCGCGCAGGTCCTCGGCGTACTGGATGGCCGACGATATGGTCAGGCCCATGGCCTGGGCCGGTGTCGCTCCGGCCTGCTGCATGTGCTGGCCGACGATGGAAAGCGCGTTCCAGCGCGGCACCTCACGGTTCATCCACTCGATGTGGTCGAGCAGCAGCCGGCGCTGGCCGGCGAGCGCCACGCGGAAGAACATGTGCAAGGCCGCGTAGTGCGAAAGATAGTCGGATTGATTGGAGGTGCCGCTGAGGCTGGTCCAGGGAATGCCGCGCCGTTCGGCCACGCCGAGCAGCATGGCCGACAGCGTATAGGGCGCGCAGTCGCCCAGGCTGATGCTGTTCTTCTCGATGGGCAGGCCGTCCATGCACCTGGCCATGTCGTCCGTGGTCGAGATCAGGGTGCCGCAGGTGCCGACCAGTTCGCGCTCCATCTCGTCCGCGTCGAAACCGCGCATGTGGGTGTTGCAGGGCGCCAGAAATAGCCCCGTCAGCCCCACGTCGTAGAGCGAGCGCATGCGCGCGTTGTAATCCTCGGGCAGGCCGTAGCCCACCACCAAGCGCGGGCTCCAGGGCCGGGTCGACCGATGGTATTGCATCTCGATTCC
>CAZVDW010000337.1:0-2684 GCA_964625645.1 uncultured Rhodospirillaceae bacterium | reverse complement strand
TCGACAGGCGCCTCGACCCGGAAATCGTCGCCGGACCGATGCCCGAGGAATAGAATAGCGACAGCCATGCCCCAAGGCCACGCTGCTAGCCAGCGGCGAAAATCGCGCGGTCAAACGGGCTCCTATCGACGCGAGTTGGTTTAAACACGCCATGGCACCTTTGCAGGCCATCTTCCCGATGCTCATCGTGATCTCTTTGGTCGCCGTGTTCGTCGTCCTCATGGTGGGCGTGATCGGCATGGTGCGCGGTGGCGAATTCAATCGCCGCCACGGCAACACGCTGATGCGTTTGCGCGTCGGCATGCAGGCCGTCACGGTGCTGCTGATCGTAATTTACGTGGCCTTCATCCGTGCCGGTTGAGGCCTGATCGACCCCCTCCGTAAGCGGTTTGACAGGCTTTGGGCCTGGCCATATTGTGCACCTGCACAATAGCTGGATCGGCCTCTTGCCGACCGTCACCGCCGCCATTCAATCCTCTCGGAGCCAACACGGATGAAAGCTCTCGTCGCGGTCAAGCGCGTCATCGATTACAACGTCAAGATTCGGGTGAAAAGCGACAAGTCGGGCGTCGAGACGGCCAACGTCAAGATGTCCATGAACCCCTTCGACGAGATCGCCGTGGAAGAGGCGGTGCGCCTCAAGGAAGCGGGTACGGTCGACGAGATCGTCGCCGTCTCGATAGGCCCGCAGCAGTGCCAGGAGACCCTGCGCACGGCCTTCGCCATGGGCGCCGACAGGGGCATATTGGTGGTCGCCGACGAGGCGCCCGAGCCGCTTGCCATCGCCAAGCTGCTCAAGGCCATCGCCGAGGCCGAGAGGCCGGACCTGGTGATCGTCGGCAAGCAGGCCATCGACGACGATTCCAACCAGACCGGACAAATGCTGGCGGCCATGCTGGGCTGGGCCCAGGGCACCTTCGCCTCCAAGCTGACCATAGCCGACGGCAAGGCCGAGGTGGTGCGCGAGATCGACGGCGGCCTGGAGACGGTGTCGCTGGCGCTGCCGGCGATCATTTCCACCGATCTGCGCCTCAACGAGCCGCGCTATGCCTCGCTGCCCAATATCATGAAAGCGAAGAAGAAGCCGATCGACCAGAAGACGCCGGAGGATTACGGCGTCGACGTGTCGCCCCGGCTCGAGACCCTGTCGGTCGAGGAGCCCGAGGGCCGGCAGGCCGGCATCAAGGTCGAGGGACCGGCGGAGCTGCTCGAGAAATTGCGCGACGAGGCGGGAGTCATCTGATGGCAGCGTTGGTCATAGCCGAACACGACAACGCCGAGATCAAGGCGGCGACCCTCAACACGGTTGCTGCGGCGGCGGCCCTGGGCGACGAGGTCGACATGCTTGTGGCGGGCGCGGACTGCGCCGCGGCGGCGGCGGAGGCTGCCACGATCCCCGGCCTGCGCAAGGTGCTGTGCGCCGATGACGCCGCGCTCGGCAGCCAGCTCGCCGAGAACCTCGCCCCCTTGATCGCCGGCCTTGCCGAGGGCTACAGCCACCTGCTGGCACCGTCGGACACCTTCGGCAAGAACGTCATGCCACGGGTCGCGGCCGAGCTCGACGTGCAACAGATTTCCGACATCATCGGAGTCGAGAGCGCCGATACCTTCAAGCGCCCGGTCTATGCCGGCAACGCCATCGCGACGGTGCGCTCTTCCGATGCGATCAAGGTGATCACCGTGCGCACCACCGCCTTCAAGGCGGCCGAAGGCACGGGCTCGGCAGCAGTGGAGAGCATCGGCGGCGGCAGCGAAAGCGGCCTCTCCGGCTTTGTCGGCCGCGAGTTGTCGAAGTCCGAGCGCCCCGAGCTTACCGCCGCGCGGGTCATCGTCTCGGGTGGGCGCGGCATGCAGAACAGCGAGAATTTCGCCCTGCTCGAGGCGCTTGCCGACAAGCTCGGCGCTGCCGTCGGCGCCTCGCGCGCGGCTGTCGATGCCGGCTATGTGCCGAACGACTATCAGGTCGGCCAGACCGGCAAGATCGTCGCCCCGGACCTCTACATCGCGGTCGGCATCTCCGGCGCCATCCAGCACCTGGCGGGCATGAAGGATTCGAAAGTGATCGTCGCCATCAACAAGGACGAAGAGGCGCCGATTTTCCAGATCGCCGACTATGGCATCGTCGGCGATCTTTTCACGGTGGTGCCGGCGCTGACCGCAGCGCTCGGCGAATAACGACAGGCAAGGGCGCGGACCAGAACCATGATACATAGCATAGCGATTATCGGTGCCGGACAGATGGGATCGGGCATTGCCCATGTCTGCGCCCTTTCCGGGCTTGACGTGACCCTCATCGACATCGCCCAGGACCGCCTCGACGCGGCCGTGGCGGGGATCGACCGCAACATTTCGCGCCAGGTCGCGCGCGGCAAGGTCGAGGAGGCGGACAGGGTCGCGGCTCTGACGCGCATCGCCCTCTCGGTCGAGCTCGACGCGGCGGCCAATGCCGATCTGGTGATCGAGGCGGCGACCGAGGACGAAGCGGTCAAGAAGGAGATATTGCAGGCGCTCTGTCCCAAGCTCACCAGCGCAGAGACCCTGATCGCCACCAACACCTCGTCGATCTCGGTCACGCGGCTGGCCGCGGCCACCGACCGGCCCGGCAAGTTCATGGGCATGCACTTCATGAACCCGGTGCCGATGATGCGGCTGATCGAGCTGATCCGCGGCATCGCCACCGACGA
>CAZVDW010000336.1:0-3354 GCA_964625645.1 uncultured Rhodospirillaceae bacterium | reverse complement strand
CTCGAGCGCATGCTGGCCTTCCACCGGCCGGAGATCGTCATGCTCGGGCTCGATTTCTGGTGGTTCCTCGACGGCGCCAAGGAGGGCCCGGGGCTGTGGCGGCCGATCGAGAGCGCCAGCGACATCTCGGCCGACAAATTGCTCAAGCCCTATGACTGGCTGTATCGCGGGCGCATCTCCGGCGGCCAGCTTGCCGGCCTGATGACGGGCTCGCTGGATGGCACCGCGCTGACGCCCGAGCCCAAGATCGGCATCCGCGCACGCCTCGAAGCCTGGGGCTTTCGCGGCGACGGCGCCCACTACGTCCATGCCGGCGTGCCTGCCATCGGGGCGGAGGAAGTGGCGCGTTGGCAAGCCGCGATGGCGGCCGGCGCGGGGCCGTATTACCGCCATGGCGAGACGCTATCGCCCGCGCGCCTGGCCGAGCTGGCCTCGCTGCTGGACTATATCCGCGACCAAGGCATGACGCCGGTGGTGATCCTGCTGCCCATGGCCGGCGCCATCGTCGAGGGCATGGCCGCGCATGGCGGTTACGGCTATGTCGCCGAGCTGCGCCAGGCCCTGTCCTCGCTCGGTGTCGAGGCCTACGACTTCCACGATCCACGGAGCTTAAGCGCCAGCGACGGCGAATTCCTCGACCACATCCACCCCGGCGACGTGCTCTACCTGCGCATGCTCGCGGCCATTCTGGCGGCCCGCCCGGACAGCGCCCTGGCGCCCTATCTCGACGCCGCTGCCCTGGCCGGCGCCATCGCCCGCTGGCAGGGCCTGCGCCACCTACCCACGGAGGCTATCGACACGCATGCGTGAGCTCTCGATCCAGGACCTGCCGAACTATTCGCCCTGGCCGGCCCGCCTGCTCGGGCTCGAGCCGTTCGCCCAGCAGGTGCGCAACAACGACAAGATCGCCGCCGAATACGACCGCGACAAGTTCCAGGCCTGCCGCGACCGTTACGACGCCAGCGGCGGCAGGCTGGACCCCATGACGCTGCGCTTCTCCATCGATACCCGCCCCGACATGCGCGAGCGCGACACGGTGTGGCAGGGCGAGCTCAAGCTGGCCACCGCGGAGGAGCAGGTCGCGCTGCTGTTCCGCCTGCTCGACGAGGTCATGGCGGAACCCGTCGCGCGTGCCGCGACCGTTGTCGAGATGGGCTCGGCTTTTGCCACCAATCTCTGGCATTTCGCCCGCCACATGCCGGACAAGACCTTCGTCGGCGGCGACTATTCCGACAACGCCATCGCGCTCGCAGCGGAGCTCTATCGCGACATGCCCAACCTGCATGTCGAGAAGCTGGACTACTACGCCGACAGCTACCCGCTGCTCGACAAGGTCGAGGGCCCGGTGGTGGTGCTGACCTCCCAGTCGATCGAGCAATTGCCGCACTACGCGCCGTTCCTCGACACCATCGGCCGCTACCGCGACAAGGTGGCCGAGGTCATTCACCTGGAGCCGGTGCGCGCCCTGCATGACGATTCCCTGCTGGGCCTGCTGCGACAACGCTACAACGATATCAACGACTACAATCACGACCTGCTGCCTCAACTGCGCGAACGCGCAGAAGAAATCGAGATCGTCGAGCTGGAAAAGGATGTCTTTGGTTTCAACGCCTTCAATTCCTTATCCCTTGTAAAATGGTGCTTCACATGAGTAACGAACGCCTGCGTGACCGGACCAAGCGCCGGTTGCTGGCCTATGGCCTGCGCTGCGGCTTGCCTTACGGCTTGTTGCGTTGGATCAACCGTTGTCTCGACACCCTCGCCTATCCCCTCGATACGTGGCGGCGGAAACAGGAGGCGAGCCGCCTGCTGAAGAACTCGGACTGGGCCGATACGGTGTCGCGGGACAAGGCTTGGCGGGTTTTCGGCCCCGGTGAGCTGCCGGGCGTCGCCCCCATTATCGAAGCGGGACGGGAGATCTACGAGCGCAAGGCCAAAGAGGGCTTTCCCGAGCGCGGCGGCAACCCCTTCCATATGCTGTGCGCGCCGGAAGACCTGGCGCGCCATCCCGAGATGATCGAGGCGGCGCTGAGCTCGCCGCTGGTGGACATCGCGACGAGCTATTTCGGCTCGGTGCCGAAGCTCGCCTATATGGACGTCTGGGTGTCGCCGCCGAACGTCGAAGACAAGCCCTACCACAGCCAGCTCTACCACCTCGACAAGATGGACGTCGGCATCCTGACGCTGTTCATCATGCTGAAGGATTGCGGCGAGGAGGACGGCCCCTTCGTGCTGCTGCCGGCCGACATCTCGCGCGACGTCTGCCGCGCCACCAATTATGCCTCGATCTCGGCGCTCGGTGACGGCCGCCTCGACGACGAGGCGGTGGCCGCCAATTCGCGGCCCGAGGATTTGCTCACCCTCACTGCCAAGGCCGGCGCGGTGGCCATCGTGGATCCCACGGTCTGCCTGCATTACGGCAGCCGTTGCAAGTCAGGCGAACGGGTGGTGGCCGTGGTGCGCTATATGAAGGCCCATCGCTCGCGCCTGACCATGGCACATATCGTTGACAAGGCGCGCTTTGCACACAAGCCGCTGGCCGATCTGCTGATCGTGGAGTAGGCCGCTGTCCTTGGCAAAATACCGTCGCCTCTATCGGGATGCCAACGATCTCGGCTTGCGCCTGCAGATCGTCGGCATCCTGCTCGGTCTGCAGTTCCTGGCCATCGTCAGCGAAGGCGCCGGCATCGCCATGCTGGCGCCGGTGCTGCAATACATGCAGGAGAATGGCGACATCGCCACGCTGGTCGCGGAGAATCGCTACTGGCAGGTGCTGATCGACGTCTACGGGTCGGTGGGCCTGGCGCCATCGCTCGCCGTGCTGCTCAGCACCAGCTTCGTCTTCATCCTGCTGCGCCAGATCCTCACCTACGTGCAGCTCGCCTATCGCGCCCATGCCCGCCAGCGCACCGCCCACGCGCTGCGCCTGCGGGCCTTCGACGGCTACCTGCATACCGCCTCGCTCTATCATGACGACCAGCGCCAGGGCGAGTTCGTCAACGACATGACGGTCGAGATGCGCATCGCCGTGAACGCGCTGTTCGATACGGTGCTGGTGCTCGGCTCGGCCTTGCTGGTCGTCGCCTATCTCGTCGGCCTGCTGGCGCTTTCGCCCTGGATGACGGTGATAGCACTGCTGGTGCTGGCGCTCTGCAGTGTCTTGATTTTGCGGCTGTTGCGGCGGACCAAGAGAACCTCGGAGGCAATCACCCGGGCCAACAAGAACTTCACGGCCTTCCTCGTCGAGCGTCTCAAATCGGTGCGCCTGATCCGCCTTTCGGGTAGCGAGCAGGTGGAGCAGAAGGCGTTGACCAGGCTCAGCGGCGAGCACCGCCACCAGACGGTGCGGCTGCA
>CAZVDW010000335.1:0-2223 GCA_964625645.1 uncultured Rhodospirillaceae bacterium | reverse complement strand
GGCCGTGCAGGCGCCCTTTGTGGGCCTTGCGGTATTTGGTTCTCTTGGGGCTCAGCATGCCTTGAGTCCTTGTCCGTCTCTGCCCTTAGGACCGCGCGCCCTGCGCTTCCGCGCGGCGGCGATCCTGGGCCATGGGATCGTTCTCCATGATGTCGCCCTTGAACACCCAGACCTTGACACCACAGGTGCCGTAAGCCGTGAGTGCGGTGGCGGTGCCGTAATCCACATCGGCGCGCAGCGTGTGCAGGGGCACGCGGCCCTCGCGATACCACTCGGTCCGCGCGATCTCGGCGCCGCCGAGGCGACCGCCGCAATTGATGCGGATACCGAGGGCGCCGAGACGCATGGCCGACTGCACCGCGCGCTTCATGGCGCGGCGGAAGGCGACGCGGCGCTCGAGCTGCTGGGCGATATTGTCGGCCACCAGGCGGGCGTCGATCTCGGGCTTGCGGATCTCGACGATATTGATATGCACGTCGCTATCGGTCAGCTTCGCGACCTCCTGGCGCAGCTTCTCGATATCGGCGCCCTTCTTGCCGATGACCACGCCCGGGCGGGCGGTGTGAATGGTCACCCGCGCTTTCTTCGCCGGGCGCTCGATAACGACCCGCGAAACACCGGCCTGGCTCAGGCGCTTGGTGAGGTATTCGCGAATGCCCAGGTCCTCATGCAGCAGCTCGCCGTAGCTTTCGTCCGCGTACCAGCGCGAATCCCAGGTCCGGTTGATGCCCAGCCGGAGGCCGATCGGATTGACTTTCTGACCCATGATCAGTCCTCTTCGCGTTCGCGGACAACCACCGTCAGGCGGCTGAAGGGCTTGACCACCCGGCCGACGCGGCCGCGCGCGCGCGGACGCCAGCGGCGCATGGTCATCGATTTCCCGACAAAGGCCTCGGCCACGTAAAGCCGGTCCACGTCGAGATCGTGATTGTTCTCGGCATTGGCGATCGCCGACTGCAATACCTTGCGCACGTCGCCGGCGATGCGGCGGCGCGAGAAGGCCAGGGTTGCCAGCGCGCTCTCGGCGGATTCGCCGCGAATGCTCTGGGCCACCAGGTTCAGCTTCTGCGCGCTGGTGCGCAACATGCGCGCCATCGCCATCGCTTCGTTGTCCGCCAAGCGGCGGGGCGCCGACTTCTTGCCCATGCCTAGATTCTCCGCACCTTCTTGTCCGCAGCGTGGCCGTAATAGGTGCGCGTCGGCGCGAACTCGCCGAGCTTGTGCCCGACCATGTTCTCGCTGACCAACACCGGAATGAACTTGTGGCCGTTGTGGACGTCGAAGGTCAGGCCGACGAATTGCGGAACAATCGTCGAGCGCCGCGACCAGGTCTTGATCGCGCCCTTGCGTCCGTCGCCATGGGCGTCTTCCGCCTTTTTCAGCAGGTAGCCGTCAACAAACGGCCCCTTCCATACCGAGCGTGCCATCGTTACTGCCTAACGCCTCTTCTTCGCGCGGTGCCGACTGCGCAGGATCAGCTTGTCGGACCGCTTGTTGTTGCGCGTACGCTTGCCCTTGGTCGGCACGCCCCACGGAGTTACCGGATGCCGGCCGCCCGAGGTGCGGCCCTCGCCACCGCCATGGGGATGATCGACCGGGTTCATGGCAACGCCGCGCACGGTCGGGCGCTTGCCCAGCCAACGATTGCGCCCGGCCTTGCCGATATTGATGTTCTGGTTGTCCGGGTTCGAGACGGCACCGACGGTGGCCATGCACTCGCCGCGTACCATGCGCTGCTCGCCCGAGGACAACCGCAGCAGGGCATAGCCGCCATCCTTGCCGACCAGCTGGGCATAGTTGCCGGCGGCGCGCGCCAGCTGGCCGCCCTTGCCCGGCTTCATCTCGATATTGTGGATGATGGTGCCGACCGGCATGTTGCGCATCGGCATGGCATTGCCCGGCTTGATGTCGGCGCGATCGCCCGACATCACCTGCTCGCCCGGCGCCAGGCGCTGTGGCGCCAGGATGTAGGCCAGCTCGCCGTCCTCGTAACGCAGCAGCGCAATGAAGGCGCTGCGATTGGGATCGTACTCCAAGCGCTCCACGGTGGCGGCAATGTCGAACTTGCGGCGCTTGAAATCGATGGTGCGGTAGAGCCGCTTGTGGCCGCCGCCGCGATGGCGCACGGTCATGC
The DNA here is from genome assembly GCA_964625645.1 of uncultured Rhodospirillaceae bacterium. GTDB lineage: Bacteria > Pseudomonadota > Alphaproteobacteria > UBA7887 > UBA7887 > UBA7887. The sequence continues at coordinate 89 of CAZVDW010000335.1, read as the reverse complement.
GGCCCTGATTGTTGCGCCCGCCCTTCTTGGTCAGGCCCTTGGTCAAGGCCTTGGCGGGCCGGCCCTTGTGCAGGTCCGAGCGATCCACC
>CAZVDW010000334.1:0-4820 GCA_964625645.1 uncultured Rhodospirillaceae bacterium | reverse complement strand
CCCCATAGACCTCGCAGGCACCGCCACCCAGACTAATCGCCCCGCGGTTTCCTCCCCTGAGGCTTGCCCGACACCTGCCGATCCAGGCTACGCCACCCAACGCCTGCGCACCGGCAGGCGTCCGGCAACCCTTAACAATAGTTCGCGTTTGGACCTGGCCGGAATCACGTCGGGAATTGGGGGTTAAGCTGCCACCACAGAGCCAAGACCACGGCGTGCGCGGCCTGGGCGCCCTTTTATGGCCGCAGTTTTGCCGCAGTTCCATGCATAAGGTGATGCGGGTTTGGCATCTCCCTTCCTATCCAAAGGCTTGCCAGCCCAGGGGCGCCGGGTTTCGGCTCGGCGCCCTTCTTGCAGCCCCCTCAACTCCAGTCACAGCGCCTATCCTGGTATGACTGCCGTCTCGTGCGAAGACGGAGAGGCCCACACCGCCGAAGTCGGACGATATCGGGCAAATTCGTTCGGCGTCTATGACATCCTTGGCAATGTGTGGGAGTGGGTTGCTGACTGTTACCACGAAAGTTATACCAGCGCTCCAGTTGACGGTCGCCCATGGGGACCTGATGGATGCGATGGCGCTTCTGGATGAACTGAAACAGGCCAGAGTGGCGCTGGACCGCATGACGGGAACGGATCACCTGGTCTTCCCCGTCGGTGGGGCGCTCAAGTTAGGACCGAAGTTGGGGCGACTGCCGGCATCAGATGGGGCATCCCATCGAACGCGGATGGCCAGAGCTTCGACATCCGTTCAGAGACGGTCGACGATTTCCGACACGATCGCATCCGGGGTCGCATCTATCCCAAGCGCAATGCCGTTCACCGGCGGCTCCAGGGTTGCCAGCTGGCTGCTGAGCAGGCTCGGCGGCATGTAGTGGTCGCGGCGCGCATCCAGGCGGGCGCGGATGAGGCTCTCGTCGCCGGTGAGGTGGACCAGGGCGACGCCCTCACGCGGGCCGATCAGGACATCGCGATAGCTGGCCTTGAGCGCCGAACAGGCCAGCACCGTGCGCCGGCCCTCGGCCAGCCAGCCGTCGATGGCGGCGCCGAGGCGGGCCAGCCAGGGGCCGCGGTCGGCATCGGTCAGCGGCGCGCCGGCGCGCATCTTTTTCACATTGGCGGGGTCGTGATAGGCGTCGCCCTCCTCGAAGGTCGCGTCCAGGGCGTCGGCGAGGCGCTTGCCGATGGTGGTCTTGCCGCAGCCGGCGACGCCCATGACCACCACCACCGTCGGCTCAGCCATCGCCGGCCCAGGCACTATGAAAGTCGCCCTCCCTGTCCCTGCGGCGATAGCCGTGGGCGCCGAAGCGGTCGCGTTGCGCCTGCACCAGGCCGGTCCACAGCGCCGGCGCCCGCAACGCATCGTATGCCGCCAGCGCGGCCGATATGGCTGGCAGCGAAACGCCCTGGCCCGCCGCCGTCGCCACGGTTCCCCGCCAGCCTGACTCGCAGTCCGCCATGACGCGCGGCATGGCTGCTGCCAGGCACGGCAAATCGGGTGTCGCCGCATACGCCTCGGCGATGGCATCGAGCAGGCGCGCGCGCAAGATGCAGCCGCCGCGCCAGACCCGGGCGACGGCGGCAAGATCGAGGTCCCAGCCATGCGCCTCGGAGGCCGCCTGCAGCAAGCGAAAGCCTTCGCCATAGGCCATAATGGTCGTCGCCTGCAGCGCCGCCCGCGGATCGTCGGAGGACACCTCTTGCGGCCGCGGCGGCTGATCCAGCGTTGCGCGCGCCGCCGTATCGGCCGAGGTCGCTCGCGCCAAAAAGCCCGCCAGCAAGGTCGGGGCTGCCACCCCGAGCGCCAGCGCCGCCTCGCCGGTCCAGCGCCCCGTGCCCTTGTTGCCGGCGACATCGTCGACCTTGTCGATCAGGGCGCCGTCCGCCAGGGCATCGGGCGTCGCCAGGATGTCGGCGGTGATCTCCAACAGGTAGGACCCCAGTGGGCCGTCGTTCCAGCGCGCGAACACTGCCGAGGCTGCCGGCGCATCGAGACCGGCGAGATCGCGCAGCATCACCCAGGCCTCGGCGATCGCCTGCATGACGGCGTATTCGATACCGTTGTGCACCATCTTGACGAAATGCCCGGCCCCGCCCGGTCCGAAGCGTGCGCAGCAGGGCTCGCCGCCGACCTCGGCCGCGATGGCGCCGAGCACGGGCGCCACGACCTCCCACGCCCTTTCGTCGCCGCCGGCCATGATGGCCGGGCCGTGGCGCGCGCCTTCCTCACCGCCGGAGATGCCGGTGCCGAGCAGCATGATGCCGTCATCCGCCAGCGCCTCGGCGCGGCGCGCCGTATCCATCCAGTGAGAGTTGCCGCCGTCGATGATCACATCGCCCGGCTCGAGGTGGGCGCGCAGGGAATCGATCACGTCGTCGACGGGCTGGCCCGCCTTGACCATGAGCAGGATGCGCCGCGGCCGCGCCAAGGCTTCCGCCAGCTCCGCCAGCGTCGGCGCCATGCGAATACCATCCGCGGCAATCTCGAGCGCACGGTCATGGACAATGGGCCGCAAGCCGTGCTCGGCGATGTTGAGCGCCAGATTGCGCCCCATCACGCCGAGCCCGACGACGCCGAAATCCGTGGCAGTCAGGCCCAGACCTCCTCATAGAGCGCGACGATCTCCTCGGCGCTGGGCACGCGCGGATTGTTATTGGGCGAGCCCGAGGCGAGAGCCTGCCCGGCCATGGTCGGCATCAGCTCGCGATACTTGTCGCTGTCGATGCCGTAGGCTTGCGGGCTCGGCACTTCGAGCTCGGAATTGAGCGCCCGCAGCTCCTCGAGCAGCATGGCGACCGCCGCCTGATCGCCGACCTCGGCGTCGGCGACGCCCATGGCACGGGCGCAGTCGGCATAGCGGTCGAGCGCTTGGGGCGCGGAGAAGGCCGTGACCGCCGGCAGCAGCATGGCGTTCGAGAGGCCGTGCGGCACGTGGAAATGCGCACCGATCGGCCGGCTCATGCCATGCACCAGGCAGACGCTGGCATTGGAGAAGGCGAGCCCGCCCTGGGTCGCCGCCAGCATCATGGCCTCGCGCGCGGCGGCATCGTCGGGCGTCGCGCAAGCGGTGCGGATGCTGCCCGCCACCAGACGCACGCAGGACAGCGCCATGGAATCGGCGAAGGGATTGCGCTTCTTGCTGACATAGGCCTCCATGGCGTGGGTCAGCGTGTCGATGCCCGTATCCGCGGTCAGCCTGAGCGGCATGGTCATGGTCAGGGTGTAGTCGATCAGGGCGCAGACCGGCACATAGCCGAGGCCCATGCAAAGCATCTTCTCATTGGTCTCGGTGTCGGTGATGACCGTAAACCGCGTCACCTCCGAGCCCGTACCGGCGGTGGTTGGAATGGCGACGACCGGGTAGTCGCTCGAATCCACCTGGGCCGGCACCTTGTAGTCGCGCATCTCGCCACCGTGGGTGGCCAACACGCCCATGGCCTTGGCGGTGTCCATGGGACTGCCGCCGCCGATGGCGATCATGCTGTCGAAGTCGCCCGCCTTCAGCACCTCGGCGCCCACCTTGACCACCTCGGTGGTGGGATCGGGGACGGTATCGGCGAAGACCTCGTAGACGATGCCCGCTTCGTCAAGGCCGTCGGTCAGGCGCGCCAGCATGCCGCTGTCGCGAATATAGGCATCGGTGACGATCAGGGGCCGCGACATGCCGATCTTGGCCATCGACGCCGCCGCCTCGCCACAGGCGCCACCGCCTACCATCATCAAGCGCGGCTGGGTGATCATCGCCGGCACGCTATTGCTCATCGGAACCTCCCTATATCGAGTCGGCGCCAGTATACGAGCCTCTGCCTGCGTTGACAGCGTAACAAGCGAAGCTTATCTGATGCGCAGTGCCCATCCCGGCGCTAAGAGCCTTATCTGGCTAGATGGAAGCGGTTTGATGGGCCAAGGTGGCTTTTCGGGTAGGAGCGGCGCGCCGGGCGATGTGTGGTATCGTTCAAGCGTCGCGACGCATCCGAAAAGTCTCATTGGCCCACCGCAGGCCGGCTTCGGCGACGCCCTGGCGTCGTTGCGCATCTTGCCCGATGGCACCACATCGCGCGGCGACGCGCGCCTAGCCAGGGCGCCGCTGAAGCCGGTCAAACCGTTTCCATCTGGCCAGACAAGGCTCTAGAGGTCCCGCATGCTTACCGCTATCGCCCGTTCCATTCTGGGCACGCCGAACGATCGCCTGGTCAAGGCCTATCGCGAAAGAGTCGAGGCGATCAACGCCCTCGAACCGGAATTGGAGGCGCTGTCCGACGACGCCCTGCGCGCACGCACGGACGCCTTCCGCCAGCGCATCGCCAAGGGCGAGAGCCTCGACGACCTGCAGGACGAAGCCTTTGCCACGGTGCGCGAAGCCGCCAAGCGCACCCTCGGCCAGCGCCACTACGACGTGCAGCTTATCGGCGGCATGGTGCTGCACGACGGCACGATCTCCGAGATGAAGACCGGCGAAGGCAAGACCCTGGTCGCCACCCTCGCCGTCTATCTCAACGCGCTGGCCGGCAAGGGCGTCCACGTCATCACGGTCAACGACTATCTCGCCTCCCGCGATGCCGCCTGGATGGGCACCATATATACCTTTCTCGGCCTCAAGGTCGGCTGCATCGTCGCCGGCCTGAGCAATGAGGAGCGCCGCGGAACCTACGCCGCCGACGTAACCTACGGCACGAACAACGAGTTCGGCTTCGACTATCTGCGCGACAACATGAAATACGCGCTCATCGAGATGGTGCAGCGCGAGCCCAATTACGCCATCGTCGACGAGGTCGACTCGATCCTGGTGGACGAAGCGCGCACGCCGCTGATCATCTCCGGG